>JBFYRD010000296.1:0-6371 GCA_041302405.1 Sulfuricurvum sp. | reverse complement strand
AAACAGAACCTGGAAGCATCGCGCGCACTTCTGCACCTTCAGCAACCGGCAATTCATCACGTGCTTCAGCAGCAGTGGCTACATGAGGGACAACTTGAACATCGACATTGCCTGCCGCAATTTGAACATTGTATTTTTGACCATCGACTACAACCGTGTAGTTTCCATTCGCATTTGGCATTGATTTATTTCCTTCTGATTTAATAGGTATTGGTGCGTGTCCTGCTGGAACTACCGCTGCTGGGATATTTTTACGTACATTAAGTTCCGCTTCCCCTTTTAGGAAAGTAATCCCTTTTTCATCACACGATGCGGCAATAAAAATGTTTTCATCATTAACCGCAATCCCTTCATTTTCAAGACGTTTTGTCCAGAAAGCGATTGATTTCGTCTCATCTTTATCCGCAAGATCGATCGCTTTTTCGTTTGTCGGTGCTAGTGCTAGCTGTTCAGAGGCAATACGAACGATTTCAGCATCCGGAGAAACCGGAGTTTTGCCAAAATATCCAAGAACCATACGTCCATAACCCGGAGCGATTTTTTTCCATGGCCCCATCAATGCATTGTTAAGTGCTTGTTGAAAATAAAATTGAGATACTGGAGTTACAGAAGTACCGTATCCCCCTTTTTCTACCACTTCACGCATTGCACGGATTACTTCAGGATAGCGATCCAAGATGTTGTTATCACGCATCATTTGGGTATTCGCCGTCAATGCACCGCCTGGCATTGGTGAGAAAGGGATCAAAGGGGAAACTTGTGTCGCTTCCGGCGGCATGAAGTAGTCTTTCAAACAATCTTGAAGAACATCTTCATACGTAAGAATTTTTTCGAGTTCTAATCCGCCCAAATCGTAGTTCATCCCTTTGGTCGCATGAAGCATCGTCAAAATATCCGGCTGTGATGTACCGCCGCTCACCGGAGCAGCTGCCATATCGATACCGTCAATCCCTGCATCGAGTGCTGCAAGATACGCCGCAACACTGACACCCGCAGTTTCATGAGTATGAAGACGCAAATGAGTCCCCTCAGGAACAAGACGGCGCGCCATTTTAATGGTTTCATGGATTTTGTGCGGACTAGAGGTTCCGCTCGCATCTTTAAAACAGATCGAACTGTAAGGGATCCCAGAATCAAGAATTTCACGTAATGTTCGCTCATAAAAAGCCACATCGTGTGCACCCTCACACCCTGCCGGCAAATCCATCAATGTTACAACGATTTCATGCTTCAATCCATGATGAACGATTCTCTCACCTGAATATTTAAGGTTTTCAACATCATTTAAAGCGTCAAAGTTACGGATGGTAGTCGTTCCGTGTTTTTTAAACATTTTTGCGTGTAAATCGACCAACTCACGACTTCCGGTATCAAGCATTACCGTGTTAACACCGCGCGCTAATGTTTGAAGATTTGCTTCAGGTCCCACGATAGCACGGAATCGATCCATCATATCAAATGCGTTTTCATTCAAATAAAAGAAAAGACTTTGGAAACGTGCACCACCGCCGAACTCGAAATGGGTGATTCCCGCTTCTTTTGCCGCTTCAACAGCAGGGAAGAAGTCTTCCATAAGGACACGACCGCCAAAAACGGATTGAAATCCGTCACGGAACGTCGTATCCATAATATCAATGTATTTTTTTGCCATTTCGGTTCCTAGTTTTGAGTAGTTTGATGATGGTGAATTGCTGCTGCGATCGCCGCAACTTTCGCTTTATCATCACTGCGTTTAGCTTGTGCTCTTGGAGTCGGTACAGGAGACGACGGCACTTCAGGTAAATATTTTTGAATAAACTTGGACATTAATGACGTCAAATAGCTCATGATAATCAAGAACATAAAGACAGTTGCCATCCCAAGAAGCAGAATTTTGACACTTTCAAAAAACACACGTGATCCTTTTAATGTAATCAAATCGTAACGCCAAGATTCTACCCGATTCATGTTTAAAAAATATTTACCGCTTTAGAGATAAACGATTATCGTTAAAAAGATGTTACCCTACGCTATTTTTAAAATTTGATTGGCTACAATCCCATCATTAAAAAGAGAAAGAGGTAATCTTATGGATTTAAGTAAAATCGGCTACGGCGAAAACCCGGATAAAGTTAAAGCGATTATTGAAATCGCATGCGGATCAAACATTAAATATGAAGTTGAAAAAGAGAGCGGTGCGTTAGTACTTGATCGCGTAATGCACTCAGCGATGTACTATCCAGCAAACTACGGCTTTGTGAACAAAACTCTTTCTCAAGACGGTGACCCTGCAGACATCTTGATCCTTACTGAATATCCTATGGTTGAGGGATGTGTAACCAATTGCCGTCTTGTGGGTGTTTTGATCATGGAAGATGAGAGCGGTATCGATGAAAAACTCCTCGCGGTTCCAACCTCAAAAATTGATCCAACCTTCGAAGAGATTCAAGATCTTGGCGATATTCCACAACACACTTTAGCAAAAATCAAAAACTTTTTTGAAACTTACAAAATGCTTGAACCGGGCAAATGGGTAAAAGTAAAAGGGTTTGAGGATAAAGCATCCGCAACGAAAATCCTCGAAGACGCTATTCAAAACTATAAAGAGTAATCAAGTATGATCGATTTCGGCTCTCAAGATATATATGCCTACGCCATTTTTGGACTTATTTTAAATTTTGTCTTTTCTATTGCGTTTGGTCTTTACCTCAGCAACAATATCGGAGTCGAAGAGATGATGATGTCAAAAGGTGATCGTGAACAGCCATGGTGGCTTTCACTCTCACTTGCCATCCCTTTTGCTAAAATGCTCATCACTCTCTATCGTGTTGCTATCTTGCAACTCTATTTTCTCGATCAAGGTAAAAGCCACAAAGAGTATTGGGTCTATCTCACCTCACAAGACGATGCTTAACGTCACTTTTCTTCTTTTATACAAAACTTCTTGATTAATGTATCGTGCAACCCGATTTTCCCTTTTTCTGCCCCGCTTTGAGCTTTTTTTAGTCTGCCGTTCCACTCCTTGCTATCAAAGCTAGGATCGATAAGGGCTATGCCTCGACGGAGCATCATTTCACTGTAACTCTCAACTCCATTTCCATAAAGGACACACCCCTCTTTGATTAACTCATAATGGTAGGATTGTTGTAAAACCAAATTTTCTTTAGAAAAATGCCGATCGTGCGGATGAGAGCGATAAAAACGCTCTATTTCATCTTTGCACTCTTTTGGATTTGCCCCATTGATTATCATTTTATCCAAGGTAATAATCCCAAACGGTTCGCAACCGATATGCATATTGTGATTCAAAAGAGTTTGCTTTGAATTATTGTGATTCGATAATAGTAATCCTACGGTTATTTCACCGTACAAAGGGGTCATTAAAATCATCACACTTAATAATCGGACAAAAAATGTTTCATTTTTACTCATGAGTGCTTTTTTTACCTTTTTTTTTACTGCTTTTAGAAAACTTTTTACCTTGAAACTTAAAGTAACACCTAACATTTCAATATTTTAGAACATAATTAACCAATATAGTGACTCAAACTTAAACCTTGCTTTCCCACCAGTTGGTAGCATACCCCCATTTTCTATAACTTTTTCTTAACTGATTCATTTAGAAAGGTCACACCATTGTTATATCCTCTCTAGTACCCTAAAATTTCACATTCCAAAATCGAGGTGTAAATTTGAGATTTCTTTTCCTACCACTGCTACTAGCGTTATCACTTTTTGGTGATTCAATGACCCCTAAACAACTCAACGTATTACAAACGGTTCGTGACGTCGCGAAATCGATTCCGGATCGAAAAGGCAATACCTATGAAAATACATTAAGTGCAATTTGTTTAACGGAGAGCAGTGCTGGAAAAAATACTATCGGTGATTTCAAACATAAAAAATCATTTACCAAAGCTTCTTTGGGACCGATGCAAATCCAAGTTGCTACCGCACGTCATGTCTCTAAAAATGTCAAAAAACTACGCTGGCTCAATACCCTCAGTGACGTACAGCTTGCCGGACGTTTGTTAGGTGATATCAAACTTTCTGCTCAAATCGCTACCCATTATCTTGTTTTACTCCAAAATCAACGACTTGATCATTTCTATGCCGTCAGTGGATACAATGGGGGAATGGTCAACCGTCCTTATTATAATCGTGTTATGAAAAATATGGATGTCGTCAATCGTCTCCTCTCCTCAGGGAAACTCTCCTAATAGAAATAGTGTATAATATTCCAATTGATACCACCTATTGGAGAGAATGATGAATGATGAAAAGCTAAAAATAATACTTGCTCTTCTAAGCGGTATTGTATTTAGTCTCATCTTTATCCTCCTTGCATTTGTCCTCCCTGCAAATGAAAAACCTAAACAGCAAACAAAACAAAACCCTAAAAATCACCTCGAAAAAATTTCTCAAGAACTCCGAAAATAATAATAGTGTGTCAAAAAAAGGGTACTAATATTATTTGAATCACCCTATACTTTTCTTAATGTGATACACTGTATAGACTAAGCCCGTATCACTTATGCTACGGGAAAAAACTATTTTGAGACGGAGAGTATATGAAAATTGCAGTATCATCGTGTTTATTGGGTGAAAAAATACGTTTTGATGGCGGACATAAGCATGATCACTTCGTCACTGATGAGTTGGGAAAATTCGCTGATTTTGTCCCTTTCTGCCCTGAACATTTAGCCTTTGGCACTCCTCGCCCTTCTATCCGCTTGGTAAATCAAGAAAATACGATCCATGTACAATCGAATAAAGACGGTGTTGATTTAACCCAGAGACTCGTTCAAACCAGCAAAGATGAAATAACCAATCTTTCTCATCACCATTTATCGGGAATCATTTTTAAATCCAAATCTCCAAGCTGTGGGATGGGGAGCGCAAAAGTGTATCTTGAAAACGGTTTTTGTGAAGGGAAAGAAGACGGTGTGTTTGTATCGATGTGCAAAGAACGCTATCCCCTCCTCCCGATGGAAGAAGAGGGACGGCTTCAAGACCCGTGGCTAAGAGAAAATTTTGTAATGCAACTCTTCGCCTACGATTCGTATGACAAGTTTAAAGCTTCTTCTCCCTCAATTAGTGATCTAGTACGGTTTCATACAATCAATAAGTTTATGCTACAAGCGAAAAATGAAAAACTTTACCGAGAATTAGGAAATGTGGTCGCCAATCGTGATGACCTTACACTGGAAAATCGGTTATCGCTCTATGAGCTTGGATTCAAAACCGCCATCTCTTCTAAAAGTTCGATCAAAAAAACTCGAAATGTTTTGGAACACATGGCTGGATTTTTTAAAAATGATCTTACAAAAAGCGAAAAAAAGACACTCCATCTGCATATTAGCGATTATGCCGAAAAAATTATCCCCCTGATCGTCCCCCTATCAACTTTAGCTCTCTACGCTCAAAAATACAATACTACATATCTGCTTGAGCAAACTTTTTTAAACCCTTATCCTAAAACCTTGTCGCTACGTTCACATTTAAATGCAGGAAAATAGCGGATGAAACGGATAATATGGTTTCGTCGTGATCTTCGTGTTGAAGATCATCCTCTCCTTAGCCTCGATGGGGAGGTTTTACCTATTTTCATTTTCGATACTGAAATACTCTCAAAACTTCCAATCAACGATCGCCGCGTCACTTTCATTTACAACACACTCCTCACTCTTAAAAAATCTCTCCAAGATTTAGGGCTCGATCTGGCTGTTTTTTATGGAAAGCCGACCGATGTATTTAAGTGGCTTTTGTCACATGATCATTATGATGAAGTGTGTGCATCGGGGGATTATGATGCTTACGCACTAAAGCGTGATCTTGAAGTCTCTCATTTACTCCCCTTTACCCTCCAACATGATACGTATATTTTTCGTCCCGATGAAGTACTCAAAAACAATGGAACTCCCTATCTGGTTTTTACCCCTTTTTATAACCGTGTAAAAACACTCTTTACCCCTGCGCATATGCGATCTCATCTCCAAGGAGCGCAAACGTTAATCGCGTATGACTACTCCCCTTAATTCACCATTCATGAGGATACAGCAACCAAGACTCCCCTTACCCTTGAAGCAATCGGATTTGAAGCTCAACTGCTTCCAGATAAATTGTGCACCTCACCACTCGTTAAACTTGACGCTTTTGCGCGCTCTCTTGGCAGTTATTCGAAAAATCGCGATTTTATGGGACTTGACGCAACTTCACAATTAAGTACCGATTTGCGCTTTGGCACCCTCTCTATTCGTGCGGTTTTACGTTGGATATTAACCCAAAAAAAGCTAGGTATTGATACCGAACCATTTTTTCGAGAACTCATCTTTAGAGAGTTTTATGCGATGCTTTTGTACCATTTTCCACACTTAAGCGAGCGCAATTTT
>JBFYRD010000293.1:0-4794 GCA_041302405.1 Sulfuricurvum sp. | reverse complement strand
GAAGTGATTGCCGGATGGAGTTCTGCTAAAACGGTTGATGCACTCAAAGGGTATAAAGCGGGAACACGCAACACCAAAGGGATGGGTGCTCTAATGAAAGGTCAAACTGCCGCATTGAGCGATGCTGATATGAAAACTCTTGGCGATCATATTGCAGGTCTAAAATAATCTTTAGCTGCTGCGAGCTGTCGCAGCTTATACCTAATATTGTTTTTGTCCCTCGTCATAATTCCCCTCAAGGGGAATTACTCCCAACCCACACAAATCTTCGTTCCCACTTTCTCTTCTGATTCAATGGTAATTTTAAGATCATACTCTCTCGCAATCATTGCGACGATATTCAGCCCTATTCCAAATCCTCCGACACTTTTATCAGCACGGGTATAGCGCTCAAACACACGATCGATCATCTCTGAGGGGATTCCTATACCGTTGTCTTCGATGCACAAATTGCCATGAATAAGATTAATAGCGATATGCCCTTCCATTTTATTGTACTTGATCGCATTGGAGAGGAGGTTATCGATAAGGCGGGTTGCTTTTGTAGTATCAATAATGTGTGTGACATTAGGATCAATAGTGAGGGAGAGGGTGATTTTCTTTTGCTCGATTCGATGCCGGAAATACTCGAGACGCTCATGCAAGAGGTGAGATAGATCAAGCGGTACATTTTCCACCGCTAAATCATGGTTCAGTATAAGATAGGTTAGATCATCATAAAGTGTCGAGATAGTGCGAGAGGCGATTTCAATCCGTTTGAGTTTTTTTGCCGCAGATGCTGGGAGCTCACTCTCCTGAAGAGCTTCGATATTCGTGAGAATTGCACTAACGGGGGTATTGAGCTCATGAGTAGTGTCTTTGATAAAATTATCGAGCAGGGCAATCGCTTCGTTCATAGGGCGTAAAAACATTCGAGAGAGAAAAAATCCGATGACCCCTAAAACCACTAACAAAAGTGAGCCGAAGCTCAATACATCTTTGAGAACCTGGTGTCTCCAGAGCTCATCGTCACGGGTTTCAAAAACGAGATAATACTCTCCTAATCCATAGGGTGAGAGGGCAATGATGAGATGGATATATCCCTTATGCAGAGCGATATTTTCGCGAAAATCGGTATGGTTTTGATGTAAATTGCCGACAAGAAAATCTTTACTGTATCCATACAAAGCAGTTGTATACGCCAGGTCAGTCGGGAAAGTTTTTAGATTATGACCGCTCTCTAGCCACTGTTTGAGTTTAGGTACGTAAGTCTCACTCTCGAGCTGCATTGCAAGACGATGCGAAGAGAGCATTTGAGCTTTTACCGATTCATAATAAAGGAGTGCGATCAGCCCCAAAATGAGGAGACTCATCACTCCATAGAGTGCTAGAAAACTTCTAAGGGTTCGGTATTTAGCGAAATTGATACCCGAGGCGCTTGTGGCTGACAATGGCATCCTTTCCGAGGAGTTTGCGGAGGGTTTTAATATAGGTACGTAATGAACCGTCACTTGGAGTTTCATCATAATCCCACAGATACTCCATAATCATTTCATGATGCAAAAGCTCATTGCGGTGTTGGATAAAGAGTTTGAGTAATTTGTGTTCTTTTAGCTGGAGGTTTTGAACGATGCCGTTGATGGTGAGGACTTGATTGTCGATATCGTAGGTGAGTCCCTCGCCCAAGCTCAAGGCATCGATTGTATTATGGTAAAAGTTTCGTTTGAGAATGGTTTGAATCCGCAATAAAAGTTCTTTGAGTGCAAAGGGTTTACGGATGTAATCATCTCCGCCGCTCTCAAACCCCTCTTCGACATCACTCATAGCATTACGTGAGGTGATAAAGATCGCGGGAGTTGAATTTCCCTCTTTACGGCTTGCTTTGAGGAGGGAAAAACCATCTCCGCCTGGGATATTGACATCGAGGAGCAATAGATCGAATTTTTTCTCATAGAGGGTATCTTCAGCAGTTGCAGCATCATAGACGCAAGTGACGTCGTAGCCGCAACTTTCAAGATATTCGCTGATACTTTCAGAGAGATTCGGGTCGTCTTCGAGTAAAAGAAGCTTCGCTTTAATCATGTGAGTAGTACCCCAAAAAGTATAAATAAAATAAAGGAAAAGAGTGCTGAAATAAGAGCATAGGGGAGTTGTGTTTTGACATGTTCACCAACCTCACATCCGCTTGCCATCGAAGAAATGATAGTGGTATCGGAGATGGGAGAGCAGTGATCGCCGAAAACTCCGCCGGAGATGACAGCTCCCATCGCAAGAGCTACCGGTGCATCGAGACCTACTGCTAGAGGTACGGCGATGGGGAGCATAATGCTAAAGGTCCCCCAACTCGTCCCCGTAGCAAAGGCAATGAGGGCGGCTAAGATGAAAATGGCTCCCGCGAGATAGGCGGAGGGGAGATAATCGCCGATAAAAGAAGCGAGGTATTGCCCCACCTCCATATCCGAACTCACCCCCCCTATGGCAAAGGCAAAGAGTAAAATAAAGGCAATAGGGGTAAGAGTTTTGGCTCCGCTAAAGGCCGCTTCTAAAAATTCTCCTGTTTTCATGGTGTTTGTGAAACGGTAGTACATCCACATCAAAATAAGGGTTAGGGAGAGGGCATAAAAAATTGAACTCGATCCAGAACCTTTTAAAATATCTCCCTCCCCGCTAAGGAACATGAAACCGATTACCCCGCCGATCATCCAAACGATAGGCCATAAAAAAAGGCCGATACTTTTTGTATTTTCTTCATACTGGGTTGAGAACTCATGAGGGAGAGAATGACGCATAGGACCGATATCGATCTCATACCAAATAACGATAAAGGTAACGATTAGAGCGATATAGGCATAAAAATTAAAAGCGATGGAATGAATCAACCAGGTTGCACTTTCACCAGCGATAAGCCCTGCGGTGATTTGTCCGCCGATAAGCCCCAAGAGCAATGCTCCCCATCCGTTAATGGTGATGATGGAGCAAACCGGTGCTGAGGTCGAATCACAGACAAACGCCAATTTCGCTCGGCTGATACCATAGCGGTCGCAAAATGGTTTTCCTACCGCACCGGCTACGAGAGAGGTGATCGATGACTCGATAAAAATAACGATTCCTGCAACAAAACTAGGGATAAGGGCACCTCGTTTCGTGGTGACAAGTGAGCGTTTGATACTAAGCTCATGGACAAAAGCTCCAACGCCGCCACTGCGTTCGATTAGCGTCATAACAGAACCGACCATGATTGCAAATCCAAGGGTCTTGAGCACCCAACCTTCGCTAAGTAAAGCGGTAAATCGTTCGATAATAAGAAAAAGTGTGTTCATCGGATGAAAATCAGCAATAATAAATTCGCCAACCACTACCGCTACGGCTAATGCGATAAAGACAGAGCGGCTAAAGAAGGCGAGTAAAATAGCGATAAGAGGAGGGATTAACCCTAAAAGACCATGTTCTATAGGATATCCTTACAAAATCATTTGTAATCGCATAATGCCAGGACGGTCAAATTGTTCACGGTAGTATTCGCTTCGCTTCTCATCGATGACTTCAAAGCCCAATTTTTTGTATATCATTTCATTCTCAACGGAACCGATTTCGATTGCCGTTTGAACTTTTCGGTATCCCTTCAGTCGTGCAGTGAGCATACTTTTTCCGATGAGCTCTTTAAAGACATCAAGACTTTTGAACTCCGGTTTGATAAGCATAAAATCGAGAACAAATGTTTTGTTATCTGCTTCACCCTCACATAAAAGATAAGCAGCTATCCGTTCATGATACGTTTCATCAAATCCAATCTCTTCGAGTGCTTTGGAAAAGATTTCATGCGTTGCGATACGGGGTTCATAGCCGCAAATGGTTCCGGCTATCTTCCCGTCTGAGAGGGCTATAAAAAAATTGGAGAAATGACAATAGCTTTTCGTTGAAGTGAGGGCCAAGCGTTTTAAAGTTGTTAAAAGAGTTTCATTGTCAGATGTATTAAAAACAAGATCGAATAAACCGATCTTTTTCCCTCCGCGTGAACTCTCCAGCAATGTTTGGGCTATAAAGTCAATATCTACCTCGGATGCTTTGCGAACCGTTATTGCCATTATTGCCTCACTTGCCAAATTTTCTATATGCTATACTACCTAACTTTAAAACAAACTAAGAAAAATGAGATGTTGAAAATAACTTTGCCCCTTTTGCTTTCGTCTGTCCTTTCCGCACCCTTTGCTTCTGAGCAACTAGTGGTTGTCCTTTCCTCTGAGTTAAATGCGACGAGTGCCTCACTGCAGCGGTATGATAAACAGCGTCAGTGGATTAAAATCGGCGATAAAGTTCCCGTTATTTTAGGGCGAAGCGGTTTAGGCTACGTCGCCTTCAATCAACCCTTAAAAAATGAAGGGGATGGACGTTCACCCGCAGGGGTGTTTCCGATAACGTCAACTTTTGGTTACGATCAGAACACGACATTTAAACTTCCTTACTGGCATGCGGATGAAAATCTCTATTGTGTTGATGATATCAATGATTCACGTTACAACAAAATACTCCGTATCTATGATAAAAATGCTCTCCCCGCAAGTTATGAAGTGATGCGACGCCTTGATGGTGTTTATCGCTACGGTGCGGTGATCGGGTATAACTCATCGGCTCAGAGAGGACGCGGTTCATGTATCTTTATCCATCTCAATCATAGTGACAAACGTCCTACTTCGGGATGTACGGCAATGGATGAAATTCCATTGAGAACATTATTGGAATGGTTGGATGGAGCTAAAAAACCGCAGATTTTACAAACAGTGAAAAGTGAATGTGGGAAATACCAAAAAGAGTTCG
>JBFYRD010000292.1:0-2591 GCA_041302405.1 Sulfuricurvum sp. | reverse complement strand
TGATATTCCCACGCTGCATCGAGCGCGAGTTTCATAGCATCGTTTGCTGTAGAGGGTTTCATTACCACTCGAAGTAGGTTTTAGCCTTGCTGATTGAGCGGAAAGGGATTTTTTGCTCACCGTTTTCTTTTGTCATTAAAATAATTTCATCGTTTTCGACACCGATCATTTCACCCTCATATTTCTCTTTAGAAAGTGTACTCAATGCAACTTTTTCACCCACCGATTGGATAAAGTGCTCTAGTGTTTTGAGACGACGCTCAATACCCGGTGAGCTTACTTCGAGACGGTATTCGCCGCTTACCGGAGAGGTAACGTCTAATAGCGGATTAATTAGATGGGTGAGTTCAGCACATTGATTGAGGGTTACACCACCGGGAGCGGTAACACTAACACGGAAAATCGTGTTCTCGTTTTCGTTCAATACAGCCGTATCGTAGAGAGACAAGCCGATCGATTCAACCATTTTTTTGATGTCAGATTCAAGACTCATCTTTTTTCTCCTTGGCAATTTGGGCGAACAACGCCTCGATATTTTGGCTTCGTTTGAGGGTATCGTCAAACACGAAAGTCATTCGGGGACTGCGAAACCACCCCTGATCTTTCATACAATGCTCTTCGATAATCGGACGAGCTTTTTCAAGTAGTTTCAAAAATGCCGCTTGTTCTTGTGGAGTGTAGTAATGAGGATCAAGATAGACTTTTGCATCGCTTCGTCCACGCGAACAATGGACATCGATAACATCCACTTCACGCACACGCGCATCGGAGAGCTGGCTGATTGCTTCGGGAATCAACTCTTTTAGAATCGATTCTGTTCGCTTGATTTTTATTTGTGCCGGAGTCACAGGGATACTTTAGTCTCGATTTTTTTGAAGGTTTCGATAACGTCACCCACTTTGACATCGGTGTAGCCGTTGAGAACAACACCACAATCCATCCCTTTACCAACTTCTTTGACATCGTCTTTGAAACGTCGGAGTGATGTAAGATCACCCTCATGGATAACGACACCCTCACGGATAACGCGAACCATTCCGCCGCGTACGAGTTTACCATCAACAACCACACATCCTGCGATGGTTCCTGTACCTTTAGGCATAGGGAACGTATCACGAACTTCGGCTTGTCCGGTGTTCTCTTCACGGAATTGCGGTGCCATCATACCACCGAGCAACAATTTAACATCGTCGATCAATTGATAAATAATAGAGTAAGTTTTGATCTCTACACCCATTTGTTTCGCCATAGCATTGACATTACCCGTAGGACGAACATTGAACCCTAAGAGGGCACAGTTTTCACTGTTATTGACCAAGGCAATGTCATTTTCAGTGATACCGCCGACACCGCTGGAGATCACTTCAACTTTTACCTCTTCGTTACGCAAGTCTGCAAGCGCAGATTTAATCGCTTCAAGAGATCCGTGAACGTCTGTTTTGAGAACGACTTTAAGCGCTTTAATGCGACCTTCAGCGATCAACGAGGTCAAATCATCAAACGATGCTTTCGTACTCAATGAAAGCTCACGATGACGATCATACTCAGCACGTTTTTGTGCTACTTCACGCGCTTCACGATCACTCTCCATCACCATCATCACTTCACCCGATGGCGGCACGTCACTCAAACCGACAACAACGGCGGTTTGACTCGGTCCAATGTGTTGGAGCTGTGCTTTACGATCATTAATGAGTGCTCGAACACGTCCATAAGCACCACCGCAGACGATGTTATCACCGACGCGTAAGGTTCCGTTTTGAACGATGACGGTAGCAACCGGTCCACGCCCTTTTTCCAACGTAGATTCAACAACAACCGCTTTTGCCATAACATCAGGGTTTGCTTTGAGTTCCATTACTTCCGATTGAAGCAAGATCGCCTCTAAAAGCTCATCGATACCAGTCATTGCTTTAGCCGATACGCCGACAAATTCAACATCTCCGCCCCACTCTGTAGGGTTAAGTCCGAGTTCTGCCATTTGTGCTTTAACCATATCAGGGTTAGCACCCGGTTTGTCCATTTTGTTCACAGCTACGATAACCGGAACTTTTGCATCTTTGGCGTGTTGAACCGATTCACGCGTTTGTGGTTTAACACCATCATCAGCCGCGACAACGATAACAATAATATCAGTCAATTGTGCACCGCGTGAACGCATTGCACTAAACGCTTCATGCCCTGGTGTATCCAAGAAAGTAATCAATTTGCCTTTTTGCTCTACCGAATAGGCACCGATGTGCTGAGTGATTCCACCCGCTTCACCGTTTGCCACTTTGGCATTGCGGATCGCATCAAGAAGTGATGTTTTACCATGGTCAACGTGACCCATGATTGTGATAACTGGAGGGCGTTCAACCGCACCTTCACTGTGCTCATGCTCTTCATCGTACGCAGTCTCAAGATTAAATGCATCTTTTGGATCAATAGTGGTCACTTCGACACCGAACTCACTCGCCAAAATCTCGATTTCGTCTTTACCCAAAAAGTCATTTTTGGTAACCATCATTCCAAGATCAAAAAGAACTTTGATAACCGTAGAGATACTCTGCCCTACTTTTTCAGCGAACTCATAGACACGAACATCTTCA
>JBFYRD010000287.1:0-2948 GCA_041302405.1 Sulfuricurvum sp. | reverse complement strand
GAATCGCTTAACTACGCAATGGCTCACCAATACGCACTCACCCTCTTTGTCGTGACGTTTGCGATACTCCTCCTCGTCTATACCCTGAACAAAAAATCACTCGGGGGGATTAGATGATAGTAGTTAATATTAATAAGCGTCTCGATACCGCCGAAGGCTCCATCAATGCCCATTTTGAGCTCACGATCAACGACGGCGAGTTCCTCACCCTTTTCGGTCCCTCCGGTGCGGGAAAAACGACATTAATGCGGATGATCTCGGGACTCGAAACACCCGATAGTGGCATGATCGAAGTGGACGGTGAAGTGTGGTTTGACAGCACCAAAAAAATCAATCTCTCACCCCAAAAACGGAGTATCGGGTTTGTCTTCCAAGACTATGCCCTCTTCCCAACGATGAGTGTCCGTGAATATCTTCTCTTTGCCGCCGATAACAGTGAACAGCGAAACAATGTAGATGAGCTGATCTCCCTCGTTGAACTCACCCAACTATCAAACCGCCTCCCCTCAACCCTCTCAGGGGGACAAAAACAGCGTGTTGCCCTTGCCCGTGCGTTGGTACGCCATCCCAAAATATTGCTCCTCGATGAACCTCTCTCAGCGCTAGATCCCTCTATGCGCCAAAAGCTCCAAGATGAGCTTTTTCTCATCCATCAGCGTCTAGGGGTAACAACCCTTCTTGTGAGCCACGATATCGCTGAAACGGTGAAACTCTCCGACCGTCTGGCACAAGTCGAATTGGGTCATATCAAACGTCTTTGCTCTCCTATGGAGTTTTTCAGCCCCCAAAACCTGAGCGGTAAACTCCAACTCATCGGAGAGGTTCTGAAAATCGAAGAGGACTTCCCCGTAGTGATCGTAACATTGCTTGTAGGCTCATCCGTAGTTCGTACTGTCCTCAGCTCTGTTGAGGCTTCAGAACTCCGTATTGGTTCTCATGCAATCATTTCGACTAAAGCATTTAACCCAATTCTCCTGCCTATTGATACTCCTCTTTAAATCCCCTTTTCAACTCAACAGCTAGCATGATAAATGGGGCAACTTATCTGCTGTTAACTTTAATGAAATTTTAATTTTGATAAGAATAAAATGAGTTTAGAGTAGCTTAAGCTATAACAAATCCCCTAAGGAGAAAGAGATGAAAGGTTATAAAAAAAGTCTGTTGTCACTTGCTTGTATTCCGTTTATAAGCAGTGTGATGTATGCTGACATGCCTGTCGATTTTTTAACTGTCGATAAAACCGGCGGAGCGGTACAGTATGGAACCGGATACAAAATCAAAACCGAACAGTTTTTGGGGCAATGCGTCACATTCACCTCCAATGACACCTATGACGGGGGATCATCACAGCAGGAATCTACATTTGAACTGGCAGAAAGTACGTCAGATATTGTAAAAAAATCAAATATGTCCGCTAGTGCTTCGCTTAAAGCGGTCGCTGGTGCTGCAACGATTTCGGCCAATAATAAAACCGATGTTGTTGCCAGTTCTGAAGCCAGTGTGTACAATCTGACACTCTTTGCTTCTGCATACCAATACGATCAGCCTAAATTCAGATTTTTTGAAAATGCCAAACTTTCGGATATGGCTCTGGGACTACTCGCCGATCCTCTCAAGCAAGGTGAGTTTAAAGAACGATGCGGAGACGGTTTTGTCATCGCCATTCAGGAAGGGAGAGATTTTCTCGGTACCGCAACGGTCAAAAAACAATCACTGAAACAGTCTGCAGAATTTACTTCAAAGACCGGGTTGGGTGTCAAAAGTGTCGGTTATGAGGCCAATGCTAATCTGGACATCGCAAAAACACTAACATCGACTTTTGGCTCAAATAACTTCAAAATTTACACCTACAATACAGGTTCAGATGATGTTAACCCTTCTAGTGTCGATGAATTAAAAAAATATTTTCAAAACTTTTTCAAAAACAGTAAAGATTATAAAAGGAGAGTTAACTTTATTGTTGTCCCCTATACTGTCTTAAATAATTATCCCTATAACGACATTTTGCAAGGGGATACTAAAGAAGATTACATCGGATATATGGCAGATGCTTTATGGGATTTGAAAGCAGCCATCAAAGATGCTGATTTCGTTCTTGATAATGAAATGCAGCAATTTTTTGCACTAGGGACTACTGCCCAAGATAAAACCACTAGAATTGAAGCAATCAAAAAGTACCAACAAGTATGGCGTCAAGAATTTACAGATTTGTTAAAAGCCGCAAATCAATGTAATGAAAATTTTACATCTCAATGTGAAACACTGGCATCCTATTACAGAGATGATCGAAAATTATCCAATCTCACGTCGATGATTATGCCTGAACGTTATGTCAATGATTGCTATTCTCCAATAGTTATCAATCCCGTTGAACGCTCACAAGAGCTGAATACACAATTAATGACTGGTTTTGATACCGTTGCAGGTGACAATGAAACAGGCGGAAATCGTATTCGTGTTGTCAGTTCATTGAAATATTTAACCGACAAACGGGTCATGAAAGCCGATATTAATATTGCAAAAATCGAATGGAAACGTGACGAGTATAAAGATATGCCTCTCGAAGTCAGAACAAATAAAGGGGAGTCAGGATTCGGCAAAAGAATCACTATGACAACGTTCGATTTAGACAATCCAAAAAACTATGGATTGCCATTCGACAGAAAATTGGATACGTGTACATGGAAAGATCCAGCAAACCCAGTCAAATCGAAAAAAATCTACCGTTCTCCTCTTGGAAAAAACGGATTTGAACGCTACGGATTTGGGAATGAACCAGTGCATGGTGTCGTAGACTCAATATCAAAACATGATGCTAGAGGCCAATCTGAATATGGCCCAGGAGTGGGAGATTATAACAGTATCCTATGCGCGGTGGATGCAAAAGGTAAACGTGACAATTCTCTGACATGTGAATCCGTTAATCTGAAAAGTTTTGAACTTGATTT
>JBFYRD010000286.1:0-3216 GCA_041302405.1 Sulfuricurvum sp. | reverse complement strand
TGATAGTGAAGCGGCACGAGCCTCTAAAGCACTGGGGTGGACAATTCCTCTGGATTATCAAAGCATTCACGAATGTTTGAGAGAGTTGGAACTCGGACCCTATAAATCATTACGGCAAGATGCATTTGTCTATTTTATGGAGAAGTACTGGCACTATTTGATGATCGCTGGG
The DNA here is from genome assembly GCA_041302405.1 of Sulfuricurvum sp. GTDB lineage: Bacteria > Campylobacterota > Campylobacteria > Campylobacterales > Sulfurimonadaceae > Sulfuricurvum. The sequence goes on along the minus strand of JBFYRD010000286.1, from coordinate 3,044 downwards.
TTAGTGTTAATGGTCTCTCTTTGGATTTCTGTTTACATTGCACGAATGAATACTCGACTCAGAGAAACGCGCCGAGAACTAAAAATTCTGAATGGTTCTTTGGAGGAAAAAGTCCAAGAAAAAACTGAAGATTTGTATCACAAAAGCCAAAAGATCGAAGAGGCCTATCTCAATGAAAAATACCTTCGGAGCATATTACGGACGGTAGCGGATGTTAATCAACTCCTGATCACGAGTCGTTCAATCGACGAATTGATCGATAAATCAACTTTATGTTTGAGCTCCAACGAATCGTTTATACGGGCAAAGATCGCTCTTGTAGAGAATGGAGCACTCGTTGTTTCTGCGGTGTATGGCGCAGGGGATGAGAAAAATATTACCCACATCGACCAAAAAGTCTATTTGGATGGAAAAAGTCTTATGATTAGTGATATGAATGATCCGATCATGACTGATGAGTGCAGGGAAAATGCCAGTACATACGGGGTCACTGCCATCTATGCGCTTCCCCTCAAAGAGAATACTTTTAGTGAAAATATTTTAGGTGTCTTAACGATTTGTACCGGACATGAAAACAGGTTTAGCATCGAAGAGCAAAGTATGATCGAAGAACTGTGCGGAGATATTGGCTTTGCACTGCACTCTTTTATCAAACAGCATCAAATCGATGAACTTCATGATGAGAAAGTCAAAAGTTACCAAAATTTTATCGACGCATTGGTTAATATGATCGAACAGCGTGATACCTATACGGCGGGACATACGGTGAGGGTTTCTTATTATGCCGAATTGATCGCACGAGAGATGGAACTTCCCGAGAAGGAGATTCAAAAACTGATTGAGTCGGCAAAACTGCATGACATCGGTAAAGTGGTAACTCCTGATTCGATATTGCTTAAACCCGGAAAATTGACCAAGCTTGAATATGAGCTGATTAAGGAACATGCCAAAGCAGGATATGAGGTTCTCTCAACCGTCCATTTGTATAAAGAACTTGCTGACATTATGATCGATCACCATGAGCGTTACGATGGAAGCGGATATCCAAGCGGTAAAAAAGGGGGTGAGATATCGCTTCTGGGGCATATTATGGCGGTTGCCGATTCGTTTGACGCGATGACTACCAACCGTATCTATAAACCCCGAAAAGAGCTCGACGAATCGTTGATCGAGTTGAATGAGTTGAGCGGTAAATGGTACCATCCTGCCGTCGTCAATGCCGCCTTAAAAGCTCTTGCGAATGTTACTATCGATACATCGATCTCTCAGATGGGTTCCAGTGCACTCGAAGAAGAGCGTATGAGCTATTTTTTCAAAGATCGATTGACGAAACTATACAATGAAGATTATTTCACGATGACGTTTAACGGACGTTCACGCCATCCGAAACCGCATAAACTTTTGATTATTTCATTGGTTGATTTTCATCATTACAATAAAGCACATGGCTGGGAGGGGGGAAATGAATTTATTTCTGAGTTTGCGGACTATTTAATCACAAAGCTTCCGGAATATCTGATTTTCAGAATATGGGGCGATCGATTTTTAGTAGCCGATTTTGAAGGAGATGTAGAAGCTTTGCTTGCGGAGTCGTCATTCTCTTCAGCGGGAGTTGGGAGAAAAATAAAAGAGATTGAGAATATTCCTGATAATCTAGAAGAGCTTATGCGCGAAAAAGTGTAACATTAAAGGGCACTCCATTTGCTCTCAACCACTAACGTATCCTCGCTGTAAATCCGTCCGACAAACTCATCACCGACATGGTAGCTGTTTACCCCTTTAGGGGTTCCGCTCATGATAATATCGCCATCTTCAAAGCTCATAAAACCTCCTATCTCCTCTACCATTTCTAAGGGTTTGTAGATCATCAGTTCATACGTCGCTTCTTGCACTAAAACACCGTTGATATGGAGGGTCATCCGAAGCGATTCGAGCGGTGCTGTGAGAGGAAAAAAATCACCTAACACCGCCGAACCGTCAAACCCTTTTGCCCTCTCCCACGGGAGTCCTTTCGATTTGAGATGATTTTGAAGGTCCGCTTTGGTGAGATCGAGTCCGAATCCGATTCCGGCAATCTCACCGCCCATCATTAAAAAGCAGATTTCTCCTTCGAAACGGGTGTCTGGTGAGATAAATCGAAGGGTATCGGTTATGGCAGAGTTGGGTTTGTTAAAGACTACCATCGATGAGGGAATTTCATTGTTTAGCTCGTGGATATGTTCGACGTAATTACGCCCGATGCAGATCACTTTCGAGGGGATTAAAAATTGTTGATAAAAGGTGACGCTATTCATATTCGGTTAACCTATTGGCGGGATAATTTTTGTATCATATTGTAACTACTTATAGGAGAAAATATGCGAACGTTTTCTAGCTCATTTCGACTCTGGCACTGGCTTACGGCATTTTCGATGATAGGGATCATTATAACGGTGGTATTGCGCAAAACGGTGATGCATAAAGAGCAGATCGGGAGTATTGTTCAAATTAAACTGGCCGAACTGGGAACGGTGATCACGGATGAACAAGCAGTGATGATCGGAAAAGCGGTACGCTCACCGATGTGGGATTGGCATATTTATTTGGGGATTACCCTAGCAGTTTTACTCATATGGCGATTGGCGATGGTCGTTAAAAACGGCTTTGGATTTGATGATAATCCAAAAATGCAAAAAGTGTATCGCCTCTATCAAGCGGTGTACGTCCTCCTTTTAGCCAGTTCCATCAGTGGTTTGGTTTTGTATTACAAGTTAGCCGGCGAATCTAAAGAACTGGTTGAGGGGATACATGAAAATGTTGGATATGCGATTTTTGTATTTGTGGTTGTCCATATTATCGGGGTCATTATCGCTGAGCGAAGTGAGATGAAAGGGATAATATCGAGAATGATTCGCTCAGGGGAATAAAGACCGATATCATGTAATCTTAGCAAAGCAATTGAGAAGTATAATGTTACTTTTGATAAGAGGACAATATGGCTGTAACTGACGTTATTATAAAAAGTGTCAAGAAAATTATAAAAGACGATCGAGAGATGATCATCA
>JBFYRD010000278.1:0-2845 GCA_041302405.1 Sulfuricurvum sp. | reverse complement strand
TAAGGGTTATTTTCAATTTTTTTTAAAAGTACTAACTGGATTAATTTTTACATACAAAGAAGAGGAATGGTGGGTCAACCAGGACTTGAACCTGGGACAACTCCGTTATGAGCGGAGGGCTCTAACCACTGAACTATTGACCCGTATTTTTGAAAGAGCGCAATTATAATCGCTCTATCATTAGAGAAAGCTTTTTTTACCTGTATCGCTATAGAGATATCGAAAACGATACGCGAGCAAGTTTTGCAAAATCGCAAACATAATCATGAAATTGACAAAACTGCTCCCTCCATAGCTGAACATCGGCAAAGGGACTCCGACTACAGGGGCAAATCCTATTGTCATGGCGATATTAACGCTCATGTAGATAAAGAAAAACAAAGAGAGTCCCCCTGCAACCACTTTTATGTAATAATCATCATACCACCCTGAAATCATCAACAAATGGATAATCAATGCAGCGTACAAAGATATCAGCAAAAAAGCTCCAAAAAAACCAAATCGTTCAACCACGTACGCGAAAATGAAATCACTCGAGGCGATAGGGAGAAATTTCATTTGTGCCTGTGTGGCATCTTCTTTAGCTTTTCCGATAAATCCGCCTGAACCGATGGCGATAATTGACTGTTCAACTTGATAACTTGGTTTTTCACCGACAAAATCGCTCAAACGTTGCTTTTGATAATCATGCAACTGCGTGTAAATGAGCGGTAAAGAGATGATAAATGCAATAACCAAGCCCACCCAAATTTTCCATTTAACGCCAACAATGAAAAGAACTCCAAATCCGAGCAACGCCAGTACCGTAGCTGTCCCAAGATCGGGCTCTTTCGCGATAAGAAAGAAGGGGAGCAAGATATAGGCGGAAAGTTTCGCAAAATCTTTTAGCCCATACCCCCCAATCGGAGGAGGATTACGACTAATCAAATAGGCCAGCATCAAGACAAATGCAGGTTTAATAAGTTCAGAGGGTTGAATCGTAAAGTGAACAAACGGAATTTCAATCCAACGTTTTGCCCCAAGTCGTGAATGTCCGATAAACTCTACCGCTATCAGGAGTGCGATTCCTGTCCAATACATAATGGGGATCGTCCAAAACAATCGTCTAATCGGTAACAAAAAAAGAAAAATAAATACACTTAGCCCAACCGAAACGTAAACAAAATGCTTTTGTCCCAACATCGGATGAATCTCGTAAATGAGCCAACCTGAAGTGAATATGAGTGGAATCAATAAGATAATGGTTATGAAATCAAAGTGTGCTAAAATTCGTCGATCAATATTAAGCACTACAGTCCTTCGTTAATTTTTGCTAATTGTAGCACAGCGGACTTATAACATTTTAAACCATTCAGATACGATACCAAAAGGCACCCCATTTTGACACCAGAAGAATCCTATTTTACGACCGATGAAGCGATTCGATTAGACGTTTTTTTAACGCAGTCTCTCGGACAAACCCGCAACCAAATCACCCAACTTATCGAACAAAACTGTGTTACGGTGGATGGGAAAGCTACCGCTAAATCAGGACTTAAACTCAAACCTTCCCAAAAAGTTCACATCCGTTTCCCTGAACAAAAATCGACTCCGGCATTAAAAGTCGATTTCGAGGTAGAGGTGTTATTTGAAGATGATGACATCCTCGTCATTAACAAACCAAGCTCCCTCACCGTCCACCCCGCACCGAGCGTCAAAGAGGCAACGCTAGTCGATTGGCTCAAACACAAAGGGATCGCCCTCTCAACCCTCAGCGGTGAAGAGCGTCATGGGATCGTCCACCGACTCGACCGAGGAACCAGTGGTGCTATGGTGATCGCTAAAAACAACGAAGCCCACGAAGCCCTCTCTCTCCAACTCCAAGACAAAACTATGGGACGTTTTTATCTCGCAGTGATCACTCCGCCGATGAAAGAGACTATTACCATCATCGACCGTCCTATCGGACGAAGCGCCCATAACCGCCTCAAAATGGCAATCAGTGAAACCGGTAAAAATGCCAAGACTGAATTTCGCAAACTTTTACCTAGCAATGATGAGAGCGAAGAGCTAATTGCATGCAAACTCTATACGGGGCGAACCCATCAAATCCGAGTCCATTTAGAATCAATCAGCCGCCATATCATGGGCGATCACCTCTATGGAACGTCGGCAAAAAGCGACAAAATGGAACGAATAATGCTTCATGCTTACAACCTCTATTTTACCCATCCAACAACCAAAGAGAGAGTGAGTTTTGTCGCTCCTTTGGCTACAGTGATGGAAGATTATTTACAGAAACATTTTGATTCAAAGGAATTGCATGAACTCATCGATCCAGTACGCATTGAGCATCTCTTTAGCACTGAGTCTCTTTAGCGGTTGCGCTCCTCAGCCTGTCCCACAAAAAACGGTTACAATTGATTCGACCCTCCCTACCCCCTCGATGAACGGCTTTATCGCCGATATCACATCGGTGGCGTTTGAGTGGAAACCGGTTACTGATCCTAGAGTTACAGGGTACTACGTTTATCGTAATACTCTGGGAGCTGAAGATAAAAAGCTAGATCGTGTCGCCACTATCGATAGCCGTTTTGCGACCCACTTCGTCGATCATGATCTCAAACCCGGAAGCGAGTATCAATACCGTTTTGCCACGATTACAAAAGAAGGGAGTGAATCGGTAGCCAGTGAAACAACCCTCGTAGCGACACAGCCGATGATCGCACCGGTAAGCTTTTTCCAATCAGTCGGAAATATGCCGCGCAGTGCCAAACTTCTCTGGCGTCCGCATCCAAACGGTAAAATCAACGGCTACATCATCGAGCGTCAAAATGCAACAGACCAAAAATGGGAAACAGTGGCT
>JBFYRD010000275.1:0-2622 GCA_041302405.1 Sulfuricurvum sp. | reverse complement strand
TACCGGAGCGATAAAATTATTCGGAGTTACTGTACTGGTCTGAACAATTGTCCCCACCTTTACATTCGTTCCATTGGTTGCAAAAGTTGCCACCAGTGCAGTGACATCGGTTCCATTTGGCAGTGTTACCTCAATCGTTTTAGCTGCTTCATTGGTAATGCCAGATACTCCTGCAAGAGAGTATTCAGTGATATTGGTGGATGATGAGGGTATTGTAGCAGTAGTACCACCGCTTCCACCGCTGCTGCAACCTGTTATCACTACCATAGCCATGAGAATGCTAAACCATGCGAGTTGATTGGAGTATTTTTTGAAGACTTCCATGATGAAACCTACTTTCTATTATTATTTATCGTAAATAAACATAATATATACGACTATGAACAGTATGACAAGAATTAATATTTTTAAGCTGTTTATTTTTAACTAATTATATTACTTTTTATACATAGTTAATTTCAGGGCAGGATAGATGCGGTATAGAATATGTGTGATTTGGTACACATAAAAATGTACCAAATACTTGAAAAGATTTGAGTATTAAAAATCGAGTCTCATTCCTAAATACCACGCATCGTTATACGTAACATCTCGGTTTTTTACATCGGTATCGATCATTCGATATCCTACTTCAATCCGTCCGTTTTTAATCGGCTCGACATCAAAATGGATACGCGTTTCTAAATAATCTTCACCATCTCTAAAAGATAGTACCGATGGGGCATAATACAAAGCTCCGCCCACATAAAATGGAATTGATGCTTCAATCGGAAGTTTCATATCTGCTTCTATTCCTAATGGGATAGCGGCATAATTATGACCATCAAATTTGGTGTATTCCCCTTTGATCCCAAGACCGATTGCCAAACCGGGGACTTGCTCAACTGGGCGCTGTACCATAAATGATACTTCCATCAAAGGGTCTATATTTCCGATTCGATCGCTGTTGCTCTCATCACCGTTTAATATACGCACTCCAAGATAGGCTCCTTCAGGTGTATTCAATCCCGATTTTGACATATCAAAACGGAATTGACCCTCTAGTTCTTTGTTATTGATATTTATCTCCGCTTGGTTAGCGGCAAATGCTGTTACACTAATCAAAGCACTTAATACTATTGTTCTCAACATACTATACCTTTAAAGTTTATCTGCTGCACGGTGAGCTTCTTTTTTAACGCGTTTTTCAGTTTTCTTCTCTACTTTTTCAACTTTAACCACATTTTTTTCAACTTGTGTTTTTTCGCCAGGTCCAGTAGTCGGTGTAGGTTTGACAGCATCTGCTGCAAAGAGTGAGGTAAGTGCGACAAGAGCGATGGAAAGAATAACTTTTTTCATTTTAGATCCTTTTTGTTTTTATATATTGCAATATATTAGTACACTATATCACTACTAACATTTTTATTAATTAAATAATATTATTAATATTACCATACTGTAGCAATTCTCGAATTTACAGGAATATTAGTCGATTTTAGACCGGGTGTTTGGCCGTGGAGATCAAAATGGAGCTTTACCTGAGGGCCGAAAAAAAGACAATAGGTGGAGCCCCCGAAGTGAAATGATCCCAGTTGATCCCCCTTCTTAAGCTTCTGCCCTTCATACACGGTGATCTCACACGAAGAGACCTCCGCCATTCCCACCGGCATAACACACATCAATCCGATATCAGGATTATCCGCCTGAATAAAAATCAATGCACGTGTAGCGACTTCGGTAATATACCCTTGCGATTCTTTGTTCCCTGTGGGATCGTAAGCTTCCGCTAACGTCTCTGAATAATAGGTTCCATCTTGAACATACGCTTTGATAACGGTCCCATCAACGGGGGCGTGCCAGCGGTGATAGCTTTTCGCACTCAAAAAAGCCTGATAGACAGTTCCTCCGACAAACTTATCGGTTAACGTATCATTAGCAAGCATGTGTTGAAGCGAGTACGGCTGCGCTTTTATCCAAAATTTAGCATGTCTTGCTACATTGGTTGCAACACGGTATGGGGCAGATTCACACGCATTGACGATAACGCGATCATCATCGGGAGATGCTACGGGACGCTTCCCCTCATTAAACTCTCTTGTAAAAAAATTATCCCATGAGGTAAATCCCCAATACGGTTTATCAGGATCGCATTTGAAATTATCTATAAAATTTTGCCTTGGATCGACACACTCCGCATGTGCATACGGATCCATAGCGCATAGGGCTTTTAATGCTTCCTCACTAAACCATCCTTGATCTCCTAATACAGCACGTGACTCATATGACTTTAAAAAGACCCCCCATTCATTGAGGACTTTTTTGAGTTGAGCATTTACTTTTTTATTCAAAAATGCGGAAAATCCCCCAGTAGTTCCCATCGACCAATCCAAAATAGCATTGATCGGTAGTCCAACCAAGCCGCTAGAATCAAACTCGGGGGCTTTCGTCATAACCGCATTAATCATCTGCAGCATATGGTGATAATCGCGCACTTGCGGTTTTCCATTCGGGCTTATCGTATATTTTGCAGGTACTTGATCGAACATCTGATTAAAGAACATAAAAATTTCAGCATCGTTCTCTATTAACTCTTTAAACGCTTCAATAACCGGATGTAAAGGTTTTTCGTTATCAGTCACTTCA
>JBFYRD010000270.1:0-2956 GCA_041302405.1 Sulfuricurvum sp. | reverse complement strand
AGCGATTTCGAGTAGATCAATAGAGCTCATGGTCATTGGCATCTTCGCGGATTCGCTCATTAACAGCGTGTTCTAAAATTTCTTTTTGTTCTAAATCGGTTGGTGTTTTTCCGATACGATCCCAGCGTACTTCGTAATTGCTGTCCATACTGAAATAGACAAACCACGGCGTCCCCTCGATCAAACCATACGGTACAGATCCCCAAAAACGGCTGTCATTGGAGTGGTCACGGTTGTCACCCATCATGAAAAATTCACCTTCGGGAACTTGGATCGGTGCAAAGTTGAAAAGTTCGGCGGGGAAAACTCCGTTATCGACCATTTTCTCGTCGTTATGAATCCCCGGGTGCTCTTTTGCGTAAGGATTTTTAACCCATAATTTTCCCTCAATCTCAACTAGCTCATACTCTGCAAAGGCTTTACGGGCATACTCATCACCTTCACGAGGGTGGAGATAGAGTACTTTGTCTTGCAAAAAGAGTTCATCCCCAGGTAGTGCGACACATCGTTTAACGTAGTGAAGCTGAGTATTGTTCGGATAGCGAAAGATAACGATATCACCGCGAGAAGGCTCATCTCCATCGATGATGTGTCCATCGGTTCCCGGAATAAGGGGAATTTCGAGAAACGGGATGTGCGGAGTAGAGATTCCATAAGCAAATTTTTTGGCAAACAAATGATCACCAATGAGGAGAGAATCTTTCATTGATCCGCTAGGGATACGAAAGGCTTGCGCCACAAAGAAAATGATAAAGAGGACAATGATAATCGTTCCTGTCCATGTGTTCGAAAAACGGTACGCGCTGTGCGCTGCATTAAATATTTTTTTCTTCAAAATTAGTTCTCTTCTTGTGCGTGAATTTGTGCGGCTTTGAGGGTATTGGAGAGGAGCATCGCGATAGTCATTGGACCGACTCCTCCAGGTACAGGGGTAATGTAGGAGGTTTTTGGTGCAACTGCATCGTAATCGACGTCTCCGACGAGACGACCATCTTGTGTTCGGTTGATTCCGATATCGATGACGATCGCGTCAGCTTTAACCATATCTTCTTTGATCAGATTAATAACACCTGCTCCGACGAGGATAACGTCTGCGCTCAGTGTGTGCTTTTTCAAATCATCGGTAAAAATATGGCAGATTTCAACCGTTGCATTGGCGTTGAGCAACAGTGCCGCCATTGGTTTTCCAACGATGTTAGATGCTCCGACGACACAGCAGTTTTTCCCTTTTGGATCGATGTTATATTCTGCCAAAAGCTCCATAACTCCCAGAGGTGTACACGGAACGAAACCGTCCAATCCCGTTGCGAGACGTCCGACATTATACGGGTGGAATCCGTCTACATCTTTTGATGGGGTGACCACTTCGAGGATCTTGGTAGTATCAACATGTTTAGGGAGAGGAAGTTGGATTAAAATACCGTCGATGTTAGGATTTAGGTTCATCATTTCGATGGTTTTAAGGATGGCATCTTGGGAGATATCATCAGGCATTTCGTGCGTAACCGAATAAAATCCGGCGCGATCGCAGGCTTTTTTCTTCATACCGACGTACGCTTGACTCGCTGGATCATGACCGACCAAAATTACCGCTAAACCGGGAACTCTACCGGTTTTAACTTTTAGCTCTTTAGCCCCGAGTGTCACTTTTTCTTCGATTTTTTGCGCGAGTGTTTTACCGTCAAGAATTTGCATTTAATCACCGTCAAATTGTTTTTGGGTATCATAGCGAGTAAAGACTAATAAATGGTTAAAGGGATCAGGTGCGCGGGGTTATTCTATTATTTTTTGCATTCACATTCTCTCATGCGGAATCGTTTATTACGAAAGAAGAGTATGCGGCCGGACTCTATCATAATCCTAGAGGGGTAGGGTGCCATTTGTGTCATGGAGAAAAGGGTGAGGGGAAGCTAATCGCCCGCTATCGTGACAAAGGTGAAAACAAGATTCTTGCCGGAAAACCGATCCACAAACTCTCTTTCCGTGAGTTTTATGACAAAGTGAACAGTCGCATTATTGGAATGCCTCGTTATTATCTCACGGATACTGAGATACAAACCCTTTATTATTATCTCCATCGTGAGGAGTTTAAAAGTGCCGCTCAGAAACCTCGAAAAGCTCAATAATTTAGTTGATTCCGAAAACATAACGACCCTTAGGGCATTAGCAATTCCCGTTAAGAGGGAATTAAACCGCACCTTGTCATTTCGATCCGCCATGATGGTGTCTACCCATAACATCAAACATCTTTCTAAAATTCCGACACTGGAAGCTGAGTGTTTAATGCTAAACCTCGAAGACGGTGTCAGTGCCTCTCAAAAGCCTTACGCTTTGGCGTTGTGCGCGATGGTACTCTCATCCAATCCGCGAACGGATAAAAAATTAGTGGTTCGGGTGAACCCATTGGATGAGGGGGGTGCTGAGGAGATTTTGTTTCTCAATCCTTTTATGCCCGATGCGATTCGGGTTCCTAAAATTCGAAGTGTTGAGGATGTGAGACGGGTGTTGACCCTCGTAGATGAGGGGATTGAAATTCATCTCTCCATCGAGACCAAAGAGGCGTGGCTGTTGCTCGCTCAACTGCGTATCGATACACGGATTAGTGCCTATTATCTCGGAATTCTCGATCTCTTTGCCGATTTAGGCCTCTCTCAGACGCTTCTTATCCCTGATAATCCGATGGTTCACACGCTCCTCTCCCACTTTTTGATTACCTGTCGCGCATGCGGTGTGAAACCGGTTTCATTTGTCTATCAAGATTATAAAAACAGTGATGGATTACGTAACTGGCTAGAGTTGGAAAAAATGATGGGATTTGATGCCAAAGGGTGTATCTCCCCTGCTCAGGTAGAACTGATTCATGACATTTTCGGTCACGGTGAAGCAGAGATAGAACGATGCCTCGAGATCGTGAGATTGTTCGAAGAACACAGTGCCCGTGGAATTAGCGGTTTTG
>JBFYRD010000265.1:0-3683 GCA_041302405.1 Sulfuricurvum sp. | reverse complement strand
AAGAGATACCCCTCTTTCTTTAAGATGGATCCCCGGGTCAAGCCCGAGGATGACGTAAGCCGTCATTCCCGCGAAGGCGGGAATCCAGTTTTGTATACAAAATGAGGTTATGCAAGAAATCTATTAAATGCTAAACGGTATTCTCAGATTAAACGAGATATTTCGTCCCATCCCTAACGTATATCCTTTATAGGTATCGAGGAAATCACGGTATTTGGTATCAAAGAGGTTATCCACTTTGACCCCTAAGAGAGCCTTTTTATCTGCAATTTCACCCACATACCCAATTCCCAAAAGAGCATACCCCGCAGTATCGGCTGAACCAAATGGCATGGTGTTGTACTGTGCAAACGGTTCATAATTTCCGGCAATCTGCTGATCGTCTACCGCTTTCATGTTTAGGGAGAGGGTATTGTTATGGGTCAACCCAAACACTCCGAAATTATGTGAAACTTCAAGGCGCAGATTGTTGGCACTCATAAGGGTGAGGTCACGGTCATTGCGGCGATCTTTTCCATGGATGATCTCAAAAGAGCCTTTAAATGTTGTTCTATCGGTGAGTTGATGATTGAGGCTGAACTCTATCCCCTCGATTAGAGCATCGGTTTGTTGGTTGGTCATTTCAGGGACACCGCCCGTAGCTATGATGGCACCTGTAGTCGGATTACGGCGGATTCCGGTATTGGCGAGATAGATATAATTATCAACATAAGTACGGTAGAGGGTTAAGGTAGCATTGGTCGTGCGGTCGCTGTAACGCAATGAGAGATCCCCGCCCAACGTTGTCTCTTCACGTAGATCGACATTTCCGATTTGATAGGCTTGAATGCCTCCGTGCACACCGTCGGCATAGAGTTCGAAAATACTTGGTGCACGAAACCCGCGAGAGAGGTTGGTTGCGATGTTCCAGTTATCGGTGAGTTTGTAGGTCACTCCAAATGATCCGCCGACAGCAGAAAAATCACGAGAGTGTAGTGCGTCTGGATTCACCTCGCGGGTGTCATAGCGCAGACCCCATTGGAGAATCCATTGCCCTACATCCGCTTCTTCGAAGAGGTAGATCGATTTTCCACGCTCATCGGCGTTGGGGACAAGATGCCCTTTTTGAACCCTCTGCTCTTTGTCATACCCCTCGATTCCGATCTCCCCATCAAATATTCCAACTTTCGGATGAACGAGGGCAAATTTACCATCGAGCCGATCAACCTCAATATCCAAATCGATATTCGATTCGTTCATTGATTCATACGGAACATTGGTGGCGGCTTGACGGCGGTTTAGCGTGCGTGAGAGTGAGGGTTTGATGATCCACTCTCCGCTTAAAAACTCTCCTCTAAGTTGTGTTTCATTGTTGGTGAGTTCTTGTCCGGCGGATGCGACAGAGTTAAAAGCTGGTGCGCTTGTATGCCCTAAATAGTTTTGAAAACTTTGCCAGTAGGTGTGTTGAAGCGAAATATTTCCCCAGTTATCGGTATACCCTATCGCTACTTGGGCTGAAGTCGTTTCGAAATTTGTGAATGGGAGCTCCCCTGCAAAGCGTGGCAATGTGCCTGATGGCTCCCCTTGGCTCCACGTATCGCCATCTGGGGTAGTGAGATTGCCGCTTTTACGTTTAATCACGCCGATATTAACCCCCATTTTTCCTGATGCAGCTTGGATTTTAACCCCACCGGCACGTTCGTCGTTGTTGGTGTGGTATTCACCGAGTACTTCGCCCTGAATTTTCGATTCACCTTCTTTTGCATAAAGAAGTTCAGGTGAGAGGATATTGACGACTCCACCCAGCGCATCGGAGCCATAAAGTACCCCCTGCGCTCCACGGATCACTTCGATTGCGCCAGCTAAAAATGGATCAGTGTTGGAGATATGGCGGATACCGTAGGTTTGAAAATCGGTTGCAGCTCCGTTAGAGAGGACTTTTACGCGCTCTCCGTTCATACCCCGAATCACAGGCTTACCCGCTTGTGAACCGGTAGAGAGATTATTGACTCCGGGAATATCTTCGAGGATAGCACCTAGTGAAGAGGTTGCTTTGGTGCTGATTTGATCCTTGGTTATTACATCGACTTGTGCCGGTATATCAAATATTTCATGATCGTGAATCGGCGATGCGGTGACGGTAATGGAATCCATTTTAATCGTATCGGCATAAAGTGATCCGCATAGGATAGAAGCGGTACAGAGTGAACGTAAGAGTAAGCGTGGCATGAAAGAGTATCTCCATTGAGTGTATAATTATTATTGCTACTTAGTTGCAATAATAACGCGACTTAGTTGCAATAAAGATTAAACACTAACATAGGGAGCGAAAAAAGAGATGTTTTAAAGATTCCCTTATCCTTTCAGGATGTGTTTGACCCACCCTTCCATGGTTTCGTTAATCGCATACATAGGGGCTTCCAAAAAGGTGATGACAAAGCGCTCACCCATATCGCATACTCCGATCGAGCGAGGGCGCGGTGCCATCATTTCAGGTCTTGGGAGTTTTTGTCCGAAGCAAAAAATGACCATTTTGGCGGTTGTTATGGCAGGATTTATTTCGCCTCCAAGTTCAGTAGTATGGGCATAATGGTCGAATTCACCGATGTACGCGGCAACAGGATGGGCTGTGATTTGCTCTTTCAGATAGGTGATAATCTCATCGGTGTTAGCGTATTTGGATTCGTTTTTTGGGATTTCGAGGGTAAAAATAGGGTATTTTTCCATAAAAATAGTTTGTTTCAATAATTTTCCTTGTGTTTGATGTGGTTAGGAGGATTTACATCCCTGGAATACGAGGGATATATCCCATTTTTGAGAGTTTGTAATACCATCCCCATCCGATTTTCATCCAGTGTCCGATAATCGGCATAGGGATAAGGAGAGCTTTTTTGTCATCGCGATAAACGAATCCGGCACCATTTCCCATATCCATGACGCAGAGGATATTGAGATGGTCTTGATAGGTCTTTTTCTCTTCTGATTTTAATCCGAGTGCAATAGCGCTGTTATGGGCAGCGTTACGAGCCATAACTTCAGCGATATGACCTTGTTTGGCTTTCCAATCCGGACCTTCGAGTGCCGCAGCGTCACCAATGGCATACCATCCCTCAACTCCGTCGATTTCGCAATAATTATTAATGCGGATAAACCCTGCATTATTTTTTGGCAGATCTGAGTTTATGATAAGTTCGGACCCATTGCCGGCAGGGATAAACATTGTCAAATCACTCATCAGCGTCGAGTCATCTTCGAACACCACACTGTTTTCCTCAAATCGCTTGATCTTTTTACCGTACCGTTCTCCGAAATTATTTTTCTTAAACATCATTGCCATCAGTTTTAGTGCTTTTGCCCCCATTCGAGCACCCGGTTCAGCCATAGGGGCAAAAAAGGTCATCTCAAAATTGTCTCGAATCCCTAGTTTTTTGAGACGGTGGTGGAGGTTGAAAAAGAGCTCAAACCCAGGCCCTCCGCGTACGCCGCTAGGATCGTTCGGATTGCCGCCGAAACCGAATGCGATTTTGCCGCTCCCTTTCGCGATAAGTGCGTCGATTTTCTCTTTGAGTAGGATCGATTGCTCTGGTGCTCCACAGATAGAGAGGGTGTGTTCCAACCCTTCATGTTTGACTTTTGCAGCACCGGTTGCGATGACGAGATGATCAGCTGTGCAGACTCCTCTCTCTTTGAGGGTGATGGTTTTT
>JBFYRD010000263.1:0-7073 GCA_041302405.1 Sulfuricurvum sp. | reverse complement strand
TGCTGTACGTATTGATTTTCGAATACCAATGGGTTTCCTTTCTTAACAGTTTATTTTTTAGGTTTTTCTTGACAGCTTTTGCAAATACCGTAAATTTGCATGGAGTGCTCTTGCATAATAAAGCCGAGAGCTTCGGTAATTTGTTGTTGTCGTCGTTCGATCTCTTCATCTACAAATTCGGTAATAGCCCCACACCCAGTACAAATAATATGGTCATGGTGATCTTTCGCCCCCAATTCATATTTTTTTCCTTGTGCACCGAAAGAGAGTGAAGTAACCATATCTGATTCTTCCAAAAGGGATAACGTTCGATAAACCGTTGCGATACCAGTATTGAGTTCGGGATGCTTTTGTTGAATAAGATGGTGAAGCCCTTCTGGAGTGAGATGCTCATCTGAGTTGTAGAGCATCTCTAAAATAACTTCACGCTGAATAGTAAATTTTAATCCATTAGCCTTTAAAAGTTGTTTGAAATCAGCTAATAATTTGTTGTATTCAATTGTCCGTTCGGTAAAATCGGTATAAGGGTTCATAAGTTAGTTTCCTTTTTTAGGGTTGGGAAGAGTACTTTCATTTTCATCATCAACTAAAGATTTTACATCATCTGTTTCAATATGTAAAATAAAATCACCGGTTGCAAACATTGGTTTGTAAAAAAAGCTATTCGCCATTTTTTCTTCAAAATTTTCTCGAATCGCCGTGACACTAAAAAGGGCGTAAACAATAATAGAAATAATAAAGAAAAACTTACTGCTTCCGATAACAAATCCCAGAATACGATCGACTGGTCCCAGTCCGCTTAAAGCACTAAGTTTTTTAAATCCTGCACCCAAAGCAACCATTAAAAGCCAAAAAATTCCTAATGCAAATACAAAGCCCACTAAATTCGTAGCTGTAGTCGTTTCGAAATGAAAAAGGGAATCACTTAAAAACTTCCCGATAATACCACCGATATGAGAAGCGACAAATACTCCCCCTACGATGCCCGCAAGTCCAAAAACCTCTTTTGAAAAACCGTTAATTAAACCTTTTAGCCCTAGAAGCAAGACAATTGATCCAACAGCTACATCAAAATAATTCAAATCCATTAAAACTCCATTTCCAAACGGTCCTTACCGTTGTTTTTAGCGCGGTACAAAGCAGTATCCGAACGCCCTATAACGAGGTCGATTGAATCACCTTCGAGTACTTTTGTCAATCCTATACTTAGCGTTACGGCAATTTGTTGATTTTGGAAAAGCGGTTTATTGTTTCGACAAAGAGAGAGGAGACGTTCAGCAACCAATCGTGCCCCTTCTAAATCGGTACGATTCAGGAGTATGATAAATTCTTCTCCCCCAAATCGATAAACACGATCCCCATCACGAAGGGCTTTTTTAAATAATTTGGCGATAAAAATCAGAACTTTGTCTCCTGCAATATGACCAAATTTATCATTTATCATTTTGAAATTATCGATGTCGATCATGAGCGCAAAAATTTCGAAATCAAGAGTGTTTTTATCCAAAATAAGGGCTAAATGTTCTTGTAGAGCATAACGGTTATAAACTTTCGTTAAAGGATCAAGCGAGGTTTTCATTTCTAAAGATTTTACTTGCTCCATTAAACCATTGATAACTTCATTGGCTCGGGAAACTTCATCGCTCAAATGATGTTGAATATCACTGAATTTTTCGGTAATTTTTCCAAAATCGATAAGAGTAGCAGCCGTAGTTTCACTCAATAGTTCGGCATGTTCTTCGGTAATTTTTTCTATTTTTACATTGGTTAATGAATAGGATGCAAGACTTTTTTGAGCTATTTCTTTGTATTCATCAGCGGCAGTATTACGATATGTAAGAAGGTCAAACTCACCAGTACTGTAAGCATCGAGTACTTCATGCGTTGCGGTTGCAATTAATTCAGCAAACTCTGTTGGATTGATGGTTGGTTGACGCTTGCTTAATGACTCAATTTGAATCGAGAGTTCTTTGCAAAAATAAACGAGTAAAGGATTGACTTGATTGGTATCCACCATGTTACCTTAAATGCATGTATATTGAGATGTTGGTAAAAACTTTTTTTGAATCGTCAAAAAAGGTAAAAATAGAACTCTCTAAAAGTAATGCCATTATACTTTTTCAAACATAAATCTAACATTTGCTTCGCGCAATCAGTCCTCTTTTAGGATAAAAGGATAAAATTCGTCCACTAACAATTATGGTGCAATAGCACGCAGGAGATGATATGAGCACATGGAGCCGATCAAGCTGGAGAGAAAAACCGATCAAACAGCAACCAACGTATCCCGATCAAATGGCATTGGAAGAGGTTGAATCAAAGCTTCGTAACTATCCTCCACTCGTATTCGCGGGTGAAGCTCGGACCCTCAAGAAAAACTTAGCCGATGTATGTGAAGGAAAAGCTTTTTTACTTCAAGGCGGTGATTGTGCTGAGAGTTTTTCAGAATTTCACGCGCACAATATTCGCGATACTTTTAAGGTTATGATGCAAATGGCTGTTGTAATGACCTTTGCAGGTGGTGTACCTGTAGTCAAAGTAGGTCGTTTAGGTGGTCAGTTTGCGAAGCCTCGCTCTTCGGATATGGAAAGTATTGATGGTGTAAGTTTGCCGAGTTATCGCGGTGATATTATCAACGGTGCCGAGTTTAATGAATTGGCTCGTATTCCTGATCCGAATCGTATGATTCAAGCCTATAACCAATCGGCAGCAACGTTGAATCTTCTCCGTGCATTTGCCACAGGTGGACTTGCCGATTTGCATCAAGTTCATGCTTGGAATCTTGGGTTTGTCGGGCAAAATGAGATGACAAAAAAATACGATGAACTTTCTCGTCAAATTGATGATTCACTCCGTTTTATGGCAGCATGCGGAATCACATCTGATAAGTTTCAAACGCTACGAGAAACCGATTTCTATACTTCGCATGAAGCGTTGTTGCTCAATTATGAAGAGGCATTTACCCGCCAAGACTCATTGACCGGTGAGTGGTATGACGTATCGTCTCATATGCTCTGGATCGGGGATCGTACCCGTCAGCTTGATGGTGCGCATGTCGAGTTTATGCGTGGGATCAAAAATCCAATCGGCGTCAAAGCAGGACCTTCTATGGACCCTGAGGATTTGATCCGTTTATGCGATATTCTTAATCCTGAAAACGAAGCGGGACGATTGAATGTAATTGTTCGTATGGGAGCCGATAAAGTAGCCGATGGTATGCCTGCGTTAATCCGTGCAATCGAGCGTGAAGGTAAAAAAGTTTTGTGGAGCTGTGATCCGATGCATGGTAATACTATTACCAGTAACGGTTATAAAACACGACCGGTTGATGCAGTGCTTAAAGAGATGAAACAATTTTTTCAAGTGCATAAATCAGAGGGAACTTATGCAGGTGGCGTTCACTTGGAGATGACGGGTAAAAACGTCACCGAGTGTTTGGGTGGATCGTTTGAGATTACATCAGAAAATCTAAAAAGCCGTTATCATACCCATTGTGATCCGCGTCTCAATGCTGACCAATCACTTGAATTGGCATTTTTGATCGCTGATACTCTAAAAGAAGCGCATCGTTAATTCTTCCGTTCGCCCTGAGCTAGTCGAAGGGTGTTCATAGTTCGACTAGCTCACCACGAACGGGTGGGTATACCCTATTTCTTCTGACACTCAGGACAAATTCCTGAAATCACAATTGAAACTTCTTCAGTCTGATAGTTGCTGATATCCATAGACGTTTGAAGAAGAGTATTCGGGTTAAAAGGGATATCTTTCAACTCTCCGCAGCATTTACACATTATATGTGCATGTGCCTCTTTCTCAATCTCATATTTCGTTTTTTGCCCAGGTATTTTTACTTCTCGTATAAGACTTACATCCATCATGGTGTGAATGTTTTTGTACAATGTTGCGAGTGAAATAGAGGTGAATTTATTTCGTATAGAGTGAAATAATTCTTCAATACTAATGTGTCCTGCACAATGCATAAGTTCCATAATAGCGATACGCTGAGGTGTTGCTTTTAGCTGATGAGATTTTAATAAGTGTTCATGTTTCATAATTCGTTATTATAATAGATTCTAGGCCCGATATTCCATAAAAAAGCGTGGAAGAGAGGAAATTTGAAATTAACTTTAAGATTTCCCCCAATAAAGGGGAATTTTTAGAGAGATTCGATGACTCTTATCAGCTCATCGGGTTTATTGGAATATTGGAGTGCTATCTCTTTAGAGACTAGTTTTTTACGTAAAAATTCAACAATCTCCTGCGTTTGTGTTGTCATACTGGTTCCTGTTTGATTGAGCTGCATTTGAGAATAGAGTTGATGCACTTTATCTTCTCGGATTAGGTTGGCGATTGCAGGATTGGTAATCATTACCTCTTGCGCTGCAATACGCCCCCCTCCGATTTTAGGTAAAAGAGCTTGCGAAATAACGGCAATCAATGACGTTGAAAGTTGAGCACGTACTTGAGGCTGCTCATCTCCACCAAAAACGTCAATAATACGGTTGATGGTCTGCGGTGCAGAGTTGGTATGGAGGGTTCCAAAAACTAAGTGACCGGTTTCTGCTGCAGTCAACGCAGCGGTAATGGTCTCTTTATCACGCATCTCCCCGATGAGGATAACGTCAGGGTCTTCACGCAAAGCATATTTAAGTGCCGCAGAGAAACTTTTGGTATCGGTTCCGACATTACGATGAGAAAAGAGCGATTTTTTGTTAGTATGGACAAACTCTACCGGATCTTCGACCGTAATGATGTGACGTGCTTCATTAAGATTGATTTCATTGAGCATCGCTGCCAATGTCGTTGATTTACCGCTTCCCGTCGGTCCTGTGACGAGGATCAGCCCTTTTTCACGCTTTATGAGTTCTTTAAAAATCTTTTTAGCGTTCAAATCATCAAGTGATGGGATCGTGACAGGAATAATACGAAAGGCGCACGCAATGTCGTCCATAGTTTTATAGTAGTTGGCACGAAATCGGCCAACATCTGGGATAACAATCGAAAAGTCAAGTTCATTTGACTCTTCAAACGCTTTTTTCTGTTTTTCAGTGAGGAGTGAATACCCCATCTCTTCAATGTCCCGTCCATCAAGAACAGGTAGATTAAGAGCAACGAGTCTGCCATCAATACGAATCTGAGGTTCGGAACGGCTAACAAGATGGAGATCAGATGCTTTATAAGCAACGACACTTTTGAGAAGTTTGTAAATATCCAGTGCTGTATTCATGAGTCAAATAGTCCTTTGTAGAGAGATTCATCGTACCCGATGATCAGTTGATTTTTAAACTCGATAACGGGGCGTTTGATGAGAAGGTTGTGTTTACTCATCCACTCGATTTTGCCGTTATCGTCAAGCTCTAATGACTTAATCCCTAAAGTTTTGTAGGTAGTTCCCTTGGTATTAAGAAGAACACTTAATGAAGATTGTGAACTCCAATTTTCGATTTTTGTCCGATTAACTGGAGTGGTTTTGAAATCATGAAAAGTATATTCTATCCCTTTAGAATCTAAAAATTTTAGGGCTTTTTGAACACTGCCGCAACTTTTGATCCCGTATACGTAAGTCATTTGGTTACTCGATAATTTTCGGAACGATAAAAAAATGATCTTGCGCGTGAGGCGCATGAGCTAAAACATTATCATTAATCACACCATTCACGTTACCGATATCTTCACGAAGATATGTCGATGAGTCTGTCATGGCAAAGGTAGCATCGACCCCATCTGTCGGAAGTTCGGAGAGATTATCCACGAATGAAACGATTTCGCTGAGTTGAGAAATCATCTCCGCACGGTGCTCTTGCGGTATTTGTAAGTATGAGAGTTTTTCTAAACGCTGTAAAAGTGTTTCATCAATTTGCATGGTTAACCTAAGTCGTGATAAATTTATGAAAATAATTGTACCCAAAAAAAAGGTTTACTAAACTTTAACGTAGGGTAAGATATTATTGCTCTAATTAATGAGTAGAGAAAGACAGGAGCTGTTTTGAGTCTAAAAGAGAATATGGATGCCCTCAAAGAGGAATTAAGTTCTGAAGAAAAGTTTTTTGAAAGTGCCATTCGGACTGAGCGTTTTGTTAAACGGTATCAAAAACCTTTAATTGCTGTTGTCGTGGGATCGTTATTGGCCGTTGTTGGTGCTATTAGTTATCAATATTATAGTAATAGTAAAATTGAAAGTTCTAATGCTGCTTTTAATGTTTTACTTACCAATCCAAGTGATACAACAGCAGAACAAACTTTGAAAAATGATAATCCTGAGTTGTATGATGTTTGGAAACTTTCTAGAGGAATTGCACAAAATGATGTGAGTATTCTTGAAAGTTTGAAAAAATCTGAGACATTTGGGGTTGCTGATATTGCCCATTATGAAGCTGCTGCGGTCAAAGGAGATGTTCAATCATTGGAACAATACACAAAAAAGCAAGGTGCATTATATAAAGATTTAGCACTTTTGGAACTCGCGATCGTCTCTATCGAAAAAGGTGATGTGGCTTCAGCACATCAAAAAATTGCGCTTATCGGTGAAGAATCGCCACTGTATCAAGTTGCTAGCGCACTTTCACACTACGGAGTCAAATAATGAGACTATTTACAACTATTACCCTTTCGGTAGGGGCATTAATCCTTTTTTCCGGGTGTTCGCACAAAGAGGTTTTTAAACCTGAAAATGTCAAAGGTGAGTGGCGCAATGCTGGGCATTTGAGTGCTTCAATCGTTCAAACGACCGAATCGGCTGCTCTTTTAGAAAATGGGTATTTGTTGGGTAAATCAGGGGAGAAGAAAGTCAAAATTCCTGAAAATTATCGATTGATCAATGCAAATAATCAATGGGTTATTACTGAAAGTCCAGAGGGAAATGTCGTTCTTTTCCCAGAAGATGGAACAGATGGGAAAGTGACCTTTGAATTTAAACGAGGTGTTGCTGCGGTGAGTGTTCAAGATGACATAGTTGCAGTTTTATTCACCAATAATGAAATGGCGTTATAGTCGCTTGAGAGTAAAAAACTTCTTTTTAAAGAGAGTGCAAGTTCTCCTATAGCGGTAGATGCCCGTATCGCAAACCCTTATTT
>JBFYRD010000262.1:0-2808 GCA_041302405.1 Sulfuricurvum sp. | reverse complement strand
GACGCTCTTCCGATCTCTTCCGGCAAGCTTGCAGATCGAGGGAAAAAAGTTTTACTATGCTGAAACAACCGCCAAAGATTCAAAAATTGGAGAATTCAACGGCCAATTCCCCCACAGCTTTGAGGGGATATACGATATCAAAAAAGATGAAGCCGTTGATCATGAGACTGTCTCTTTCAGCTTTGGGTAAAAAATCTCCCACGCGTTATAATGCCCATTAAAGAATACAGGAGCTTAGTATTAGACGTTTATTTTTTTATCTTTGGAGCTTTCCGAACACCTTATTCGGTTTACTTTTTGCACTAATCAATTATTTTTGCGGTGGAAAAAATAAGAACGTAAAAGGTGTTTTAGAGATTCATGGACGATGCATAGCCATTTTTTTACAGCGTTTGGTTCCCCTTGGAGGTCGTGCTATGGCATTAACTCTCGGTCATGTAGTGCTTGGTGCCAATGAAAACATACTCGAACGCACCCGAGAGCATGAGCGGATTCATGTTCGACAATATGAACGTTTTGGTCCTTTTTTCCTTCCCCTGTATCTCATTGCAACACTGATCGCTTGGCTAAGAGGAAAACATCCCTATCGCGAAAACTGGTTTGAAATAGAAGCCTACTCTAAAACAACAATCCATTAAGGAGTGATATTACACCCCTGCACCCCACAAATGCAAGGTTATTTATTAGCCATTTAAAGCTACACTTTCATTCAATTTTTTATCTCAGGATTTTTCATGACCCAAATACTTATCTTTATCGCCGTTGTTGCCATGATTTACTGGCTTTCGCGCAGTTTTTCCAAAAACCAACACACCTATACCCCTAATCAATTTGCCGGATTCAAACTCAACAAAGAAACTCTTGCGTACAGTGAATTAGGACTCTTTGTTGCCCTTTCAGCCAAAGTAGCAAAAGCCGATGGTCGTGTCGATGAACTCGAAGCAGAGTTGGTCGCTAACATGTTCTCCGATATCAGTGCCCTCTTCCCTGATCCTGAAGCAACAAAAAAACTCCTGAAAGAGATATTCGACGAAGAGAAAATGCCCCCCACAATCTAGACCTCGTAGCCCAAGCACTCTATAAGGCTCTCTCAAAAGATCCCCATAAACGTCAAAAAATGGTCGAATTTCTCGTCAATCTAACTTACATCGATGGCACGCTAAGCCAAAGCGAAGAGGAAATGCTCCATAAAATCGCCTATCATTTAGGGTTCAGCGAGCAAGATCTAAAAGCAATGATGGAGCGTTTTGGTTCCTACCACCGCAACAGCATCAAAGAGAGCTCCATTGATCAAGCTTATGTACTTTTAGGAATTACGACCGAAGCGACCAACGACGAAGTGAAAAAAGCCTATCGTGCTCTGGTTCGAGAATACCACCCAGACATTATCAAATCTCAGGGAGCTTCAGATGAGTATCTCAAAGAGGCAACGGAAAAAGTGCAGGATATCAACGCCGCCTATGAGATGATTAAAAAATCACGAGGTATATGATCAAAAAGATATCGAAAAGAGTTTTACTCTTCGATAATCTCTTTTTTAACTTTGAGCCGAACATAGATAGCAATCATTAAGATAACCCCCACGACAAGGGCAACGATCATCATATGAAGATATTCTTTTAAAAGTGCCTGATTTCCTCCAAGCATATATCCCAATAACGCCAAAATAATCACCCAAATCCCTGCACCGAGACTGGTGTAAATACTAAATGCGATAATGTTCATCCTTGCCAATCCGGCAGGAAGTGAAATGTATTGGCGAACGGCAGGGATCAAACGGCCGCTAAAGGTAGAGATATGACCGTGTTTAGCAAAGAAATCATCCATTTTTTGAAGACTTTCTTCTTTAAACAATACATATTTACCGTACTTCACGATAAACTCACGTCCCAGTTTCAAAGCCAAATAATAGTTAAACAAAGCGCCGCTCAAACTCCCCGCGATACCGGCCAAAATAGCACCATAAAGATTCATTTCTCCCTTGGATGCCAAATATCCGGCTGGAATCATCACAACTTCACTCGGAAAAGGGAAAAAACTGCTCTCTAAAAACATCATCACAAAAATCCCTAGATACCCTAAAGCACCAACCGTTTCAACAATCCAATTAATAATTTCACCCATTATTTTTCACTTTTAAAAATATTTTGCAAATACTACACTCTATTGACTAAAACTACTCCCTATAACCGTCAATATCATGTTACAATCGCACCATGATTTCGCACCTCGATAATACCCGACTTGGCATCATTTATATGCTCGCAGCCTCTTTTTTATTTGCATTGACGATGGTATTTGCCAAACTCCTCTCTGCCTCAATAGGCTCTGTTGAAGTGACATTTTGGCGCAATGCCATCGGATTGATCGTTATCGCGTTTTTCCTTCTACGCAAACCGATGAAAAATGTAGGAGGAAAACCGTTTACCCTTATTTTTCGGGGCGTTATCGGTACCGTTGCCCTCCTCGCATTTTTTTATACTATCGGTGCTACCACTTTATCCAATGCTATTGTTTATGCGAAAACGGAGCCAATTTTTACCGCTTTGCTCGCTTTTTTTCTCTTAAAAGAAAAACTTCAATCCCATGCTCTCTTAGCCATTGCCATAGGATTTTTAGGAGTGATACTCCTGAGCAAAATGGAATTTGGATATCTTCATATTATGGGGCTTCTAACCGGTTTTTTATCGGCGCTGGCGTATACCAGTGTACGAAGTCTCAAAGCCCATTACGATGAGCGAACCGTAGTCCTCTCCTTCATGCTCTCCGGCGTTATTATCCCTGCTTTTTTAATGTTTGCAGCCAACT
>JBFYRD010000257.1:0-4936 GCA_041302405.1 Sulfuricurvum sp. | reverse complement strand
GACTTATGGGGTATTACTACGCCCTAGCTCTGGGTGAATCTGCCGAAGTAGCCACGGCGATTAAAGAGCAGTATCTTCCAAGCGGTGAAGAGAGTGGGTTGCCGAGTACGATGCTCAGTGCCATCGTTGCCATGTCGATGAAACTTGATACCCTCATCGGTATGTTCAGTATCGGTGAAATTCCGACAGGTTCACGCGATCCGTTCGCTCTTCGCCGCGCAGTAAATGGAATTATCAAAATTGCAGTAGAGCACCAAATCCCCCTTAACTTCTCTAGCTTGATCGATCAACTCTCATCGCTCTATCCGCAAGGTAAAGAGTACAAAAAGAACATTGAGACCTTTATCATCGAGCGTCTCGCAGGTGCCTATATCAGTGTTAATCCATCGATCATTCAATCGGTCGTTGCCAAAGACGCATATGTAGAGCTAGACGTCCTCGAAATCGACCGTAAAATTCGTGCAGTTGCCACTATCGCATCATCCGAGTCATTTCTCGAAGCGTTCTCCACCTTTAAACGGGTCAGTAACATCCTAAAAGACGAAGCGATGGACAAAGGTTTCAGCGTAAATGAGGTGTTGTTTGATAACGATGCGGAGCGCCATCTATACTCTGCCGCCACTTCAGCGATCTCTGCGAGCTACGAAACTCTCGAAGAGCGTTTGGATGCCTTATTCGCCCTTAAAGCGCCTCTGGATAACTTCTTCGACAATGTTATGGTAAATGCCGAAGATTTGAGCGTCCGTGCCAACCGTAAAGCGTTGGTCGGAATGATCTACGCCGAGATTTATTCGATTGCCGACATCAAAAACATCACTCTATGATGTCCTCATCATCGGTGCAGGGATAAATGGCTGTTGTAGCGCCTACACTCTTGCACAATCGTGTTTACGCGTTGCGCTGATTGATCAAGACGGTATCGCTGCCGGCGGTAGCGGTGCGGCGGGGGCCTTTATCTCGCCTAAAATCTCCAAATCGGGAGAACTTAAAGAGATCATGGGTGAAGCACATGCTGAAGCGCTCCATTTTTATACGACCCATTTTCCCAAATTTACCCTTGTAAAACCGCTTCTTCATATTGCAAATAGCCCGAATGAGGGTGAAAAAGTTGAATCCTTCAAGTATGAAACAACTATAAAACACTCCACTGCTCCCCATAAAATACAAACCCTACTGAGCGATGAAGCGTTAACAGCACCTTCGATATATTTTGATATAGGTGCCGTTGTCGATGCGCAAGGAGTTTGTGGCGCGATGGCAGAGGGTATCGATTTTTATCCGCATAAGGTAGACAAGATCATACATAGCGATGGTGTGTGGCAGATCGGTAATTTGAGTGCAAAACACCTCGTCCTCGCTATCGGAGCCTATCCAAAGCTCCTACCCATCGATTACGTCGGATTGCGCGGGATATGGGGTCACCGTATTGATATAGAAACCTCGACCCATATTCCCTGTATCCTCCATCACCATGTCTCGATCTCACCGACAACGAAAGCTGGAATAGTTGCGATCGGTGCGACCCATGATGTCCATTATTCACCGTTTTCGCTAGAGCCGTATGATAGAGAGCAGGGGAGAGAAATACTTCTCGAAAAAGCCTCAAAAACATTAAAATTAAATAATATTAATATCATTAATGACTATACAGGACTGCGCTCTGGGTCAAATGATTATCTCCCGATGTTGGGAAGTCTCGTCGATGCGGAGGCAACACTTCGAAAATACCCTCATCTACGTCATGGTGAAAGAGTTGATCCATCCGAATATATCTATTATCCAAATGTGACGATGATAAACGGCTCAGGGGGGTATGGATTTGTCCTCGCGCCGTATTTGGCAAAGCGGTTAAAAGAATTTATCGCAGAGGGAAAAGTGATTGACTCTATATTATCACCGTCGAGATTTTTTCCGCGGTGGGCAAAACGTCAATCGTAAACAACCACTCCATAGTTATCATCAATGCGGTAAAATCGTGAATCAGCAGTGATAATCAGCTCATCTAAGCGAGCAAGATGAACATAGCTTTTTTTACCTATTTTAATTCCGTTTTCGAGAAAAAATCGCTTTAAATTGACAAACTTTATATCATTTACAAATTTGTATTCAAATTGATTGTGCAAACGCATTTTTTTGTATCCGAAAATATGGTTGTCGATACCGAGTTGTGTTGCGGCATATTGTGTCGGTAAATAACCGGAAAGATCGGTCAAATCTTCTTCGATATGGGCATAACGTTCAGGGATAGTATTTTTTTCGAGAAAAATATAACGATTGAGTTTTATATGTCGAGTGTCATTCCAGTAGTGGTAAGCAGGTGATGAGAGATCGAGTTTTGTGTATATCTCTTTCCATAACCAATGTTTATCGAGAGTGGAATAGATAGCCGACATCACTTACTCGTTATGATCAGGGTCGTTCAATGCGAGACGTTTAGCGTACATAAAGCGCTGCTTATAATACCCTTTGTCGATGGAATCGTATTGAACGCGTTTAGCTGTGTATGATGCGTGGATAATCTGACCATCTCCTGCATATATAGCTACGTGCGAAGGATCTGACTTGTAGGTACGATAAAAGAGTAAATCTCCTACTTGCAAATCATCCATATTTACATTTTCACCCATTTGCGCCTGTTCAGCTGCACTGCGCGGGAGGGTAACACCGAATTGACGATACACCTGCTGGGTAAAACCGGAGCAATCGGTACGTTCACCGCTTCGATTGCCAAATC
Organism: Sulfuricurvum sp.; assembly: GCA_041302405.1. Taxonomy (GTDB): domain Bacteria; phylum Campylobacterota; class Campylobacteria; order Campylobacterales; family Sulfurimonadaceae; genus Sulfuricurvum. The sequence goes on along the minus strand of JBFYRD010000257.1, from coordinate 2,202 downwards.
CATAAGGGGTACCTAGAAAATCTTTCGCTCGGGTGAGGAGTTTATCTTTCGCATTTTTAAAATTTTTGACGATTTCCTGAGTTTTTGATTTAGGTTCATTTAGAGATGGTTTTTCTTCGGGACAAGTGGATTGTGAAGCGATAGGAGAAGATTTAGGAACCGTAAGAAAAGGCTTTTCATCGTGACCAATGTTCTCAGTGTGTTCTTTTTCATTTTTTAAGATAGGGGCAATGAATGCAACGGTTTTTATGACAGGTTCTACTGGAGGAATAGGTTTTGCAATAACTATAGGAGAAGATGGTTTAATAAAAGGATTTTCTTCATTTTTGATTGTATCGTTTGTTTTTTTTAATTCGCGTTCATATTCTAAAAAGAGTGATGGCTCACGCCTTTGCGAGTCAGCTTGAGCTGCTATTGTCAGTAAAATCAGCGATAACACTGTGCGTCTAATCAGCATTAACCCTCCTCTTTTTTTCTGCTATGTAGTCATTATAGATTAAAAAGCTTTAGTTTTTTTTATAATCCCTAAATTTAACGGATCGTTATGGTACACTTTCTTTAAAAACGAATGGATAATGAGCATTATATGAAAGAAGCGATAGTACTGCTAAATATGGGTGGCCCCAACAATCTGAATGAAGTTGAGATGTTTTTACACAACATGTTCAACGACCCTTATATTATTCGAACCAAAAGTAAATTACTGCGTCGTTTTATTGCCGGTATGATTACTCTGACCCGAGCCGAAAAATCTCAGGATATTTATCGCCAAATCGGTGGAAAATCTCCATTGGTCGAACTGACCAGAAAATTGGTTTCACGTTTGTCTGAAGCAGTAGATTCAGAAATTATAGTAGATTTTGTAATGCGTTATACGCCACCTATGGCGGAAGAAGTGTCTCAAAGGCTAAAAGAGCAAGGGGTAGAAAAAGTCTATTTGATTCCACTATATCCACAGTATTCTTCAACAACAACTCAATCTTCTCTTGATGATTTTGAAGCGATTGCTCATAAAATCGGATGGGAGATCATTACGGTTGAGATTAAACACTTTTTTACTCATGAGACCTACAACCGATGTGTCCTAGAACGTATTAAAGAAGCATTGGGTAATGATCAAGCAAATAGTTTTGACATTATCTTTTCAGCACATGGATTACCGCAAAAGATTGTTGATCAAGGCGATCCTTATCAGCGTCAGGTGATTGCTCATGTTGAGATTCTTCAAGCAATGATGGAAAGCAATAATATTAATTTCAATCAGGTACATTTAGCCTACCAGTCCAAAGTAGGTCCGATGAAATGGTTAGAACCTTCATTGGAAACAGCTCTTCATGAGATTGAGAATAAGCGTGTTATCATCGTCCCTATAGCCTTTACCATTGATAACTCTGAAACGGATTTTGAACTCTCTATTGAATATGCTGAAGTGGCTCAGAAAATCGGCTATGATGCATATCGTGTATGCAGATGTCCGAATGATCATCCACTTTTTGTCCAAACGCTCAAAGAGCTTTATGAGAAAATAAAATAAATGAAGAAAATTGTCCTCTTTGATATGGATGGTACCCTCATCAATTCTGGGTTGGACATAACCCTTTCGATTAATCATGTCCGTCTAGAATGTTACGCACTTGAGCCTCTTAGTGTTCAGTCCGTTGTCGACACCATTAATGCACCGGTGAGAAATTTAGCTGAGATTTTTTACGGTACACCATTGTACGAAGAACGTGCACGCCATATTTTTGAAGAGCATTATTATCATCAGTGTATCCAAAATGTAGAGCCTTATTCAGGGATTCCTGCTTTGTTGGAAATGTTGCACCATCATGGTCATGTCATGGGTGTGGCAACCAATGCCCCTACTATTTTTGCTAAACGTATGTTAGAACATTTGAATCTGGATTCGTATTTTAGGCTGATCATTGGTGCAGACGAAGTTGATACACCAAAACCTCATCCACAAATGCTCATCCGTCATCTTGAACATTATAATTTTCGTTCAGGTACGGATTGTGCTTGGATGATTGGAGACAATTCCAAAGATATGGAAGCTGCATCACGTGCCGGTATTATTGGTGTATTCGCTGGATGGGGTTTTAGCTCAGAGGGAAATGGAGATTATTTTGCCGCTTCTCCTGAGTCCCTATACGATATTATATGTTCAAAGGGATAACTTATGTTTAGTATTGATTTGCTCCT
>JBFYRD010000254.1:0-10309 GCA_041302405.1 Sulfuricurvum sp. | reverse complement strand
GAGAGAAGTTTTTCATAATCGAGAACCAAACATAAACTTCCATCATCGAGACGGGTATCATTGATCACCAGACCATCATCTCCGAGTCTATAGCTATCGGGTGAGTGCATCTCATTCCAGTTCTTTTTAATGACGCGATACGCATACATAATGCGAATACCGATCACAATACCGTTGAAATCACAAATCAAAAGATTGGATGATTTGCGGTTTGCCTCTTCGAGGTCTACTCCGAGCCATCTTGGAAGATTGAGGATAGGGATTTGCATTTCACGCAAAACGATCGTCCCTTCCAATAAAGGATTAGCACCCGGAATTTGTGTAAGATGGTGCCGTTTTGATTCAACAACTTCACGTGTTTTAAAAACGTTAATGGCGTAATAGGGGGATGATTCTGCGGCATCGATTTTAAAAACCAACAGCTGTACTTCATTGTTTTTGGCTAAGTTAGTTGCGGCATCGACATGTTCTAAGAGAGACATAGTAACCTCGGGTTATTTTATATTTGTTTATCATATCCAATTCGAGAGTTTTTTTTACTAAAAACTAAAGGGTGGTGACTGTAAAATAGCGATAAAATCTTTACAAGGGGCATGAGTGCATCTATTAATCGTTATGTTTATGGTGTTGAGCACGAGTTATGCCAAAGAATATTATGCAAAAGCAGAGCCTTATGAGATATTGAATGTCTCGTCCAACGTCTCTGCTGAAGTTCTTTATACCGATAGCGCGAGTCAAGGAAAAGTATTAGGGAAAAAGTCTTATATCGTAATGGATGATAAACTCGACAAAGTAGAATTACAAAGCGTTGAATCCAAAATCCACGCTCTTCAAAAAACACTCGAACATAATCGCCAAATGGGAGAGAACCACCAACAAATCATTGAGATGAAACAAGCAAATTTTGATCGAATCAAAGAGCTAAAAATTAAATCAGCGGTTGAAAAAGATCGAGAATATTTTGATCTCATTAATAGTCGTAATGCGCTGTTGAGTATCCAAAAAGAGATTGAGTCCCTGAATATATCGCTAGGTGACCTCAAGCTTCGTCGCTCACAGCTACAAAAAAGCATTGTAGACAAGCATCTGAGCGCTCCAGGCTATGTTTTGTATCAGCTCTCTATCAAACCCTCGGCTTTCGTGAATCCGGGGACTCCCTTAGCGCAGCTTGCTGATGTGCGTAAAGCGAAATTGACGGTGTATCTCAGCGCTTCAGAAGTCTCAGCAGTTCAACACAAAAAGATTTATTTAAATGGGCTAAAAACTCCTTATAAAATTGATCGTCTATGGAAAATCGCCGATGCGTCAAAACTCTCCAGTTATCGTGCAGAAATTTTGATTATCCCTCCGGCACAATTTTCACAATTGATCAAAGTAGAATTCAAATGACGTTAACAACCGCCTGTCCGCTCGATTGCTATGATGCTTGCCGTATTGTAATCGATGAAAATGCAAAGCTCAAAGGGGATAAAACTCACCCCGTGACACGCGGGTATTTGTGCCCGAATCTCAACCATTTTCAAGAACAAAAACGGCTCATCTCTCCGATATTAAACGGTAAAACGGTAACGATGGATGAAGCACTTGAAGCATTGATAGCAGCCATGAAAAGTGCTAAAAGTGATTCCATTTTGTATTATCGAGGGTCTGGAAATATTGGGTTGCTGCAACGTTCAACAGAACACTTTTTTGCTTCGATTAACGCTGTGGGTACGTCAGGTTCACTGTGTGATGGTGCCGGAGAAGCCGGTATTTTACTGGGACGTGGAAGCAATGAAATCATAACTCCTCATATGCTTAAAAATACGGAAACCGTCATTTTTTGGGGACGTAATCCTCATGCGACGCATAGCCATCTTTTGCCGTTTTTAGAGGGCAAAAATATCATAGTGATTGATCCTATCCAAACTGAGATGGCAAAAAAAGCAGATTTGCATATTCAAATTAAGCCCCATTGTGATCTTCATCTCGCACTTTTGTTGAGCCGTTTTGCAATCATTGAAGGATTACAAGATAAAGATTTTTTGGAAACGCATGCGAGTGAATATGAGAGTTTTTATGAGTTAAGCCAAACCCTAAAGATCAAATCAACGTTGGAAGGGATTGACGTTACTCTGGGACAAATCGGCGCCGTATTGGATCTAATACGCGGGAAAAAGTGTGTTTTCTTCGTTGGTGTCGGTGTTCAAAAATATCGCAACGGTGCAGATGTCCTTCGCGCCATTGACAGCTTTGCGGCTATTATGGGACTTTTCGGAAAAGAGGGATGCGGTGTAAGCTATTTGGGTGATTCTTTAAAGGGGATTGAACTTCCGTTTAAAAAAATAGCTCATCGAGTGAGTAAGGCAACTGTTGACTTTTCAAAGTATAATTGTGTTTTCGTTCAAGGGGGAAATCCGCTCTCTCAGATGCCTGCAACCACAAGAGTAAAAGTCTCTTTTGAAAATGCCGGATTCAAGGTCTATTTTGGTCTTTATGAGAATGAAACCTCTTTAGCCTCGGATTTAGTGATTCCGGCAAAAACTTTTTTGGAAAAAAATGATTTTCGCAGTTCTTATGGAGACTATACGTTTCAAGAGATGCCACGATTAGTTGATGGTGAGATAGGGATTAGTGAATATGATCTTTCGCTGTTGTTATGTGAGGCGTTTGGAGAGGTATTGTTGAGTGAGGAAGAGTGCAGGGCGAAGCTTCGAGAGCAGATACATGTTTCTGAGGGGGTAGGGTATCGTTTTGATGCTCCTGAGATTCCTTATGCGTCAGGATTTAAAAACGGAGAATTTGAGTTTTCGGATGAGCTTGATTTGGATATTGACAAAAGTGAAGGATTCCATTTGATAACCTCAAAACATCCAAAAGGACTCAACTCACAATTTTATCAAGCTAAGGGGATCTATTTGCATCCTGAAGCCGGTTTTGAAGAGGGGACAACGGTAGAACTTACGACCAAGTCGGGATCGGTTGATATGCTCGTGCATCATGATAGGCGGTTGCGGAGTGATTGTGTATTGATCTATTCGGGGACACCGAATGCAAATGTAATAACTCCCGCACTCTTGAGTTATGAGGGTGAGGGAGCCGTTTATCAAGAATTTAAAATAAAGGTAACAAAAAAATGATGAATAATTTTGAAAATTACGTATTGCCTACATACGGGCGACAAAAGATCAGTTTTGAAAAAGGGAAAAATGCCCTATTGTTTGACAAAGAGGGTAAAGAGTATATCGATTTCGCCGCAGGAATAGCCGTGTGCAGTGTCGGACATGCAAATGAACGTCTCACTAAAGCGATCTGTGATCAAGTGAGTAAAGTGATCCATGTCTCAAATCTCTATTACATTGAACCGCAAGCTGAATGTGCACGCCGTATCGTTGAACTCAGCGGCTATGATATGAAATGCTTTTTCGGTAACAGCGGAGCCGAAGCGAACGAGGGGGCGATCAAGATAGCCCGCAAATACGGAGAGATAGAAGGTCAACCGAAACGCTACAAAATCATCACTCTCGATCACTCGTTTCACGGACGTACGATTACAGCGCTCAAGGCAACGGGACAAGAGTCGATGCACAACTATTTTGGGCCGTTTCCCGACGGATTTGTGTATGCTAAAAATATCGATGAGATCGAATCATTGATCGATGATCATACGGTTGCGGTAATGATTGAATTGGTTCAAGGGGAGGGTGGTGTTCAACCTCAAGATCGTGCCAAGGTGCAAGCACTGTCAGCTATGCTCAAATCGCGCAATATTTTACTAATGGTGGACGAAGTGCAAACGGGTATTTATCGCACAGGTGAGTTTTTAGCTTCAAATCTCTATGGGATCGAACCCGATGTTATTACATTGGCAAAAGGGCTCGGAGGCGGGGTTCCTATCGGTGTGGTAATGACAAGCAAAAAAGATATCTTTGCTCCGGGTGATCATGGTTCAACGTTCGGAGGAAACTACCTCTCAACGGCAGCGGCGAATGAAGTACTCGATATTCTTTCAGAGATCAAAGAGAGTGGGGTGTTGGATGAACACCTCCTTTATTTTGAAAAAGCATTAGCTAAATTTGCTTCGTCCCATCCTGCTATCTTTTTAGAGCATGTTGGATTGGGAATGATGCGCGGTCTTCGTGTTGTGAATGCAGATACCCTCAGTAAAATCATCAATGCTGCGCGTGAGGCCGGAGTTATCGTTTTAAAAGCGGGACGCAATACGCTCCGTTTCCTCCCTCCGCTGACGATCACCAAAGGAGATATTGATGAAGGGTTTACACGTCTTGAAAAAGCGATGGCTTCTTTATAGTCTCTTGGTCGGATATTCGTTAACAGCGGCAGACACGATCCTCTCTACTCTAAAAGAGGAGCAGTTTGGGCTTGATTATCGAACCTCTGAGCTCCAAAGCGATATGCTTCGAGATTCATGGATTGAACCGTTGATGCTTCGTTATACGTACACGAAAAGTGATCAATACGACAGCGATGGGACAACTCAAAATGCGATAGTCTCGATTGATCAACCGATTTTTCGCAGCGGAGGTATCTATTATGGGATCAAATTTGCGGAAGCATCACGCCGATATTCCAATCTTTCGATTGATGCAGCCCGTCAAAAACTGATCAAAGAAGCACTCTCTTTGTTAATGCAAATACGCCAAAGCGATTTGCGACTTGCTAAACAAGAGCTTTTGATCTCAAATGCAGGGCTGAACCTCGAACTCAAAACCGAGAGCTATCTTCACGGTGAACTGGATTCGGGCTTTTTAGATAATGCGATTATTGAGAAAAATGTGCTCACCCAAACGCTGTACGATACCCAAACGCTTCGAGAACGTCTTATCAGTGCTTATGAGAGCATCAGTGACGCTCCACACCAAACAACGCCGATTCCTAAGCTAAAATGGCTTGGGGCAGAGACATTTGAATCTGAAGCGATCGATTTAGCCCTTTCTCGCAGTGAGATCGAAAAAAATCGATGGAATGCAAATATGACAAGGGCTAAATATCTTCCGCAGATAAATGTAAACGCTTCGTATAACCGCAACAAAATCGAAGACTCTAAATTTGCCGGAATGCCGGGGAGCATTTCGGTTGAAAGCAATTATCAGACGTATGGTTTGAGTGCGTCGATGCCGATTGCGTTGAATGCTTTTCGCGATTTGGAAGTTTCTCGTATTGAAACTTTGAAATCGACAATTATGATGAATGATAAAAAGAGGGAGCTCAAAGCACTCTATCAACAAGTGAGTCATAACCTCAATAACAGCAAAAAAAAGATCCTCTTGGCAGAAGATAACCAAAAACTTTATGAAAAGCTTCTACGGGACACGGAAGAGCTTTTTAAGGCAGGATATAAAACCGAGTACGATGTGAAGATGCTCTCGAATTCAGCAAAAATCCAAGAGTTTGAAAAAGCGATTATTGAGCTGGATACGCAACTTGAACTGCTAAATTTGTATGAAAAGGTGAACCGTGCGATTTAGTGACTACATGCATGAGTGGCTTTATGGATCTGAGGGGTATTATGCCTCGTATCGTCCTATCGGGAAAAAAGGGGATTTTTACACGGCTGTAAGTACTTCCAAGTTTTTTGGCGGGACAATTGCTAAACATATTATCAAACGTCTGGATGATGGTTTTTTACGTCCAGATTCGCTAATTTGTGAGATTGGTGCTCATCATGGCTACTTATTAGCGGACATTATCGAATTTATCCATACACTTCGCCCGCAATTACTTCAGACCCTTCGTTTTGGAATAAACGAGCGCTTTGAGCATCTTCGTAGTGCCCAAAGATCGTATTTCGAAGAATCTTTTGGCAATGCGGTACGCTTAGAACACTACAATGAGCTCTCAGAAATACGAGAAGAATCTATTTTTTTTATTGCTAATGAAATTTTTGATGCATTTAGCTGTGAACTTTTTTATAAAGGGAACATCGCACGCGTTGAGAACGGTGAGATACTTTTCGAGGAAAATGATCCTAAAATAACACAATTGGCCGAAAAATATAAGCAAGACCGAGGTGAGATCGCGGTAGGCTACGAATCGTTTGCCATTGCGATGAAAAACACCGCCAAAAAATTTGAATTTATGAGTTTTGATTACGGAGAACTGAGCGCACGGAGTGATTTTTCAATTCGTGTCTATCAAGAACATCAAACTTTCCCTTTGTTCGATGATGCACTTAATCGTACTGATGCCTTCGGTAAAACCGACATTACCTATGATGTCAACTTTACCCACGTAAAAGATGCATTTTTGGAAGCAGGAATCGAATGTGTTCAGTATTCTACTCAGTTGGTTGCGCTGATAGAGATGGGCATTCTAGATTTATTAGCGATGCTCAAAGAACATGCAGGGGATGATATTTATGCCCAAGAACTAGAAAAAGTAAAAATATTAATCACCCCTTCATTAATGGGGGAGCGATTTAAGATGATACGTTTTGTGAAGGAGTAATCGATGCGTTTGATGGGAATGATCCTTTTGGTGAGTAATCTTCTGTATGCGGGAATATTGCACGATTGTGCCTTTGATGGAAATCTGGATAAACTCAAAAAGCATTTGGAAACAAATAAAAATGTGGATGAGCAAAACGGTGCAGGACTCAGTGCTCTACATGTCGCGATTAAAATGTCTGATCTGAAAATTGCTCAAGTATTACTGGATAACGGTGCAGATATTAACGCGCAAGATTTTCAGGGCAATACCGCCTTGATCTTGGCGGTAAAGAAAAAAGATTTGGAGCTTGTGACGTTTGTAGTGATGCGCAAAGCGGATGTAAATCTCGCGAATAACGACGGTATCACCCCCCTTCATCAAGCTGCATTCAGTTCCAATGAAAAGGTGGTTGATTTTTTGCTCAAAGCACACGCCGATCCTCATTTGAAAAACAATGACGGTGCAACCGCTTACGATTTTGCAATGGCAAAGAAAAATTTTGCTATCGCCCAACTTATTAAAATGTCGATGTAGGAGAAACTATGCAGATCAAAGTAAACGGTGAAATGAGAGAGATGAATGAGGGATCGAGTATGCTGGATCTTATCCGTTCATTAGGTTTAGAAGAGCGTGTCATGGCTTCAGCACTTAATATGGAGATCGTGAAGCAAGACGCGTGGAAAGATGCACGCTTAAAAGAGGGTGATACGATAGAATTGCTCGATTTTGTCGGGGGAGGGTGACTACCCCTCTAACATCTCAACCATTTTTTGATATTTAGTTTTCAAGATTAGATACTCTTTATTTAACTCTTCATACGCTTTTTTATAATCAATTTCACATTCTTCGTTTTGGGTATTATGTGATTCAAGTTGGGTATTTGCCGATGAAGCATTCATAACGATATACGTCATCTCTTTCCCATTTTCCTCTTTAACTACCGTAGGTAATTCCCCATTCATGGTCTTTTTGATTACGCTAAAGATACTGACATGGTGTTTGGATGCGTATTTTTGGATACTCATGAGTTCTGAAGTTTGCATGCTTTTGCCTTGCTTAGGATCGTTGGAGTGCTACGACAGCGATAGCGTAATCGCCATCATGGGTGATGGATACTGAGGTATCGATAATAGAAAAATATTCTATGACTTTAGGGGAGAGGTTGAGTATCGGAGCACCTTTGGCTGTTTTGCTGATGATAATATCGTGAAATCCGCATTCGGTACCAATGCCGCATCCTAATGCCTTTGAACACGCCTCTTTTGCAGCCCAAAAGCCTGCAGCACTGCGAGGATTGTTAATCAACATTATTTCATTTTCAGATAAAAATTTACGGAGACCTCGGTCGCCGAAACGTTCTATAAAACGTTTCATCCGATCGAGTTTAATGAGGTCTATGCCGATCATTGCACCACGAAATCAGTGAAATAAACATTTTTAACTTTGCCATCTTTAAGACGGGTGTTGAGATCACTAACAATTTGTTCTTTGAGTTTCTCTTTTCCTTTGATGGTTGAGATCTCTTCAAGTGATTTTGAACTCAAAATGCGGATAATGACATCTCGGAAAACCGGTTTTTTAGTATCCAGTTCCGGAGAGAGTTCTTCCCCTTCTAATTCTAGATTCATTTCTACTTTGAGATAACGTTTACCGCTTTCGCTCAAAAGATTAACAGTAAAACCATCAAGTGGATACATGAGCCCCACTTCAGTTAACGATGAATCGCTCGGTTCTGCATCTTCTTCAGACGCATTAGCTGAGGCCTCCTGTTGTGTAGGGGCACCGTTTGTTGCTGCGGGTTCTTCATTTCCCATCATTAAAAAGGCAACAACCGCACCAATAACTAAAATCAAAACTAAAACACCAATAATTATAATTAATAAAAGATTGGATTTTTTCTTTTCTCCACCCTCGGTACTTGTTTCTTTTTCTTCTTTATCAGCCATCCGTAGCTCCTCATTATAAGTAGTTTGGTTATTGTAGCGCGAAACTTTTGAAATTTGGTTTGATTTGGCTAAACTTACTTCAAGAAAAGAAGGAAAATCTATGGTAATGACATTTTTAGGGTATATCGGTCGACCGTTTGTCCATTTTTACGATGTGATCGAGCGTTTCGGTCTTTTTATTCTATTTCAATTTTCTCTTTTTAAACTTTATCCACTAGCGTTCAGACGGTATAAAATCGTTTTAACCCAGATTGAAATTATTGGACTTGGATGTATGGGTGTTGTTACTTTAACCGCCCTTTTTACCGGTATGGTTGAAGCAATACAGCTTTATGATGGATTTCATCAGTTTGGTATTGAGAATTTTATCGGTTATACCATTTTCTTGACGATTACAAAAGAGCTTGGTCCTGTTTTCGCCTCGTTAATGCTGATTTCTCGGTCTATCAGTGCGATGGCAGCAGAACTTGGAACTATGCGGGTAAGTGAACAGATCGATGCAATCGATATTTTAGGAGTGGATTCAAAAGAGTATTTGATCACTCCGCGAATTATTGCAACTGTTATTTCATTACCTTTGCTGGTTATTTGGTTTGACTTTATCGCCATTGGTTCAGCGTATGTGATTTCAACCGGTGTTTTGGGAATTAATCCAATAGCGTATCAAGAGACATTGATGCGCTTAGGTGAGTTTAATGACATCATGGCGGGTGTGATAAAAGCGGCAGTATTTGGGTTTATTGTCAGTTCAATCGGAAGTTATATTGGATATCACACTAGCGGCGGAGCACGTGGTGTAGGACAATCGACGATTTACGCCGTTGTCTATTCTGCTGTGGCTATTTTTATTACGAACTATTTTTTATCATCACTCTTTTTATATTTGGATTTTTAATCACTGTTCTCCCTGAGCCCACTTGCCCTTTGTGTATATCAAAAGGCAAGTATATGGTTCGACATGCTTACCACGAACGGGAGATTATTCCCCGAGTTCACTTAGCGGTCGGAATTGGTAAGTATCAGGATCATAATATTCGATAGCACCTGTCTCGATATCGTAGTACCAGCCATGAATAAAGAGTTTATCTTCATCGACCAATTTTTTGACGTAAGGATAGGTGAGAAGGTTTTCGATTTGGGTGACAATAGAGAGATGTTCTGTCGCACGATACAAATCCTCTTTGATAGCATTGCTACCCAGTGCAAGCATTGCCATCGATTTTGCTTTTTGACCCAAAGTAAGCCATTTTGCGGTGTGTATCATAGAAGTATCACAGCTGTTTTTGTAAAGCGCTTCGATAGCTCCACAGTGTGAATGTCCGCAAATAATTATTTCAGAGACTTCCAATACACCTACAGCATATTCAATCCCTGCCGCTGTTGAGTGAAAATCTTCATCTGGTTTGTAAGGTGCAACAAAATTACCGACGTTTCGGATAACGAACAAATCTCCCGGATTGGATTGGACGATCAAATCGGGGATTACTCGAGAATCAGAACACCCAATAAAAAGAGCACGCGGATTTTGTCCCTCTTTTACAAGATTTAGACGTTGCGTTTCATGCTTTTTAAAATAGGTTTTTTGAAAGGTTTCGTTCCCTTCCGCAAATTCTTTGAGCCTTTGTGTGCTTTGATCGGAGGCGCTGGAACTTAATGACACTGTTCAATTCCTAATTTTTTAATGATCGCTTCAAAAACATTTCCCCCTTCACGATCACAATCATCATGATATTCGATAGTAACCATACGTTTACCACCGGTAACAGCACCACCGTAAATATTTGGAGTAATAGAACATAATGGGGTGCATATTGTGATTGCTTCCTCAATTAATAGGCGTTCCTCTTCTGTAGTGTAAGCCAATGAGAGTTTGGAGTAACGCTCTTCAGATTTATGATCGGCAAAAATAGAACATACTGGCATAAAATATCCTT
>JBFYRD010000253.1:0-3202 GCA_041302405.1 Sulfuricurvum sp. | reverse complement strand
TCGATCTTATCAATGAGAACATCCGGAGCATCATTGAATAATAAATGGGCTTCATCGAAAAAGAAAAGAAGTTTAGGTTGTTTACGATCACCCGCTTCGGGGAGGAGCTCAAAAAGTTCTGAAAGGATCCAAAGCAAGAGTGAAGCATAAAGTTTCGGACTATTCATAAGCTTCGTCGCATCGAGAAGATTGACAACCCCTTTACCATTAACCGTTTGGATGAGATCGTGGATATTGAGCATCGGCTCGCCAAAGAGCATCTCAGCTCCTTGTGATTCCAAAGAGAGGAGGGCACGCTGTATGGCACCGATCGAAGCGGTGGAAACGTTACCGTAATTTAAACTCAACTCTTTGGCGCGTTCACCCACGTTTTGAACCATAGCACGAAGATCTTTTAGATCCAGCAGTGCCAATCCTTCATCATCAGCAACTTTAAATACAAGATTTAAAACCCCGCTTTGGGTTTCATTCAGTGCCATTAAGCGTGAGAGCAGCAAGGGACCCATATCACTAATGGTAGTACGGATCGGATGGCCATTTTCTCCCCAGACATCCCAAAAAGTGACGGGACATTCGGTGTAGGCTTCTTCCAATCCTAAAAGTTTGAATCTTTCACTCACTCTTTCATTATTACCGCCGACATTTGCAATACCGCTAAGGTCTCCTTTAATATCACTGACAACACAGGGGACGCCGATGGCTGAGAAACTTTCTATCACTTTCTGGAGGGTAATCGTTTTCCCGGTTCCTGTTGCTCCGGTGATAAGACCATGGCGATTAGCCATGGAGGGGAACAAACTGAGAAACTGATCCTCTGATTTGGCGATTACATGAGAATAAGACATGCCGTTTCCTTATCTTTTTGGTTTACGATGCGCTTCGATTAATCGACGATTTTGATTCATCATAGATTCAATTTCTGACGCATTTTTACCGGAATAGACCTGTTCGATTTGTAAAGCGCTTCGGGCATTTACTTCTTTATAAAACTCTTCGAGGCTAGACCCTTTTGCTTTCGGTTTGTGAGAGGCGAAAGGAGAAACTTTTTTGGTTCTTGGTTCTTGAATGTATTTTGCTAAAATTGCTTCGCTCGCTTGATTAATTCTCATAATGGACTCATTTTTATTGATTTATTAATTGATGATATTTACTTTTTGAACGTTAAGTGCGGGTAAACTCAGCTGTTAAAACATAAGCAAAAGATGTACCTAAAACCCTTCGAGAAGAACGTACCACAATCTTTCCACTTCTTTATCATCTAAGAAGAGTGTTGAAGCATGATTGTAAAGCCATTCGAGACCTTTTGCATTGATAGCGAGAGTATGTGAACACTCTTGGTGAGCAGGGATAAATGCCCGTATCAATGCAATATTATTTTCGATAGGAATATCACAAAAAAAGCAGTTGAGTTCTCTATGGAGCCTTCCCTCATGATCGAGAAGACGAACATACGCTTCTATTGCAACTCTCTTTGGATTTTGATCCCTCCAACGCAATGCGGAATCGTTCAAAAGGGAAAAATAAAAATCACCGATGGATTCAGAATCTTTGAGGTGCGGATGAAACAAGACGATAAATTGCTGCCAAAGACGAAGGCGTTCGTATTGAGCCATCCACGAAAATCCTAAATGGACAACGTCTTTGAGTCTTGGAATCGACGATTTCAGCGAATTGTCTGTTTCAAAATCGATTTTAAAGCCCATATTGATAGGACTGTGCCGAGCACCGTAAAAGCGATAAACGGTCTGTAAGCTTTCCTCCGATATGATAGTAACGATCATATCTTCTTCGCGTACTCGTGAGAGTTTGATAATGAATCCCTGCATACTTTCGGCTCTATTCTACACATTTTCTATAATTGATCAAAAATTATCCATCATTTTAACCTTTTTTAACCTTGTAGACGTTAAAATAAGAAAATTTCATCTCCTCTTTAAACTACTTATGTTTAAAAAGAGATTAAAAAATAACAATTTGCCAAAAATTTCTGGTGAAAGGTGACGATTAGAGTGGAATACCAAGACCTATTACGATCATTTAAAGATAACTGCGGATTTGGTTTGATTGCAAACATCAAAAACCGTCCTTCGCATCAAAATTTAGAAAACGCGATTACTGCGTTAGAGCGAATGATGCACCGTGGAGCGGTTGCAGCTGATGGAAAAACGGGTGATGGAAGCGGATTGCTGTTATCTCTTCCTCATGAGTTTATGCGTACTACTGCGGCTGAGCTTGGAGTAGAACTTCCAAAACACTATGCGGTTGCGGTCGTTTTTACTCGTAATCCTTCAAATTTAGAGAGTTTTGAAAAAATTTGTCATGAAAATGACCTCAAAGTTGTATTGGATCGTGTCGTTCCGGTCGATACTAATGCTCTTGGCGAACAAGCGCTTGCCACTTTGCCGGAAATTCATCATATTTTTATTACCCCTAATTCATTAATGGCTTCTCAGCGTTTTGATGCGCTGCTCTATCTTAGCCGTAAAGAGATCGAGCACGCTCTTATAAAAGATGACGATTTTTACATCGCTTCTATGTCTGCTCGTGTTATTTCGTATAAAGGTTTGATTATGCCGACGCATATCAAAGAGTTTTATACCGATTTGCAAAATGAAAATTTTAAAATCTCTTTCGCCTTGTTTCACCAACGTTTTTCTACTAATACCCTTCCAAAATGGCGTTTGGCCCAACCGTTCCGCGCTGTTGCCCACAACGGTGAGATTAACTCGGTTGAAGCAAATCGCTTTAACGTTGCCGTAAAATCTGAGTCGATCAAAAGTGAAGTATTTACCGACGAAGAGATAGCACGTCTTTTGCCGATCCTGCAACCGGGCGGTTCGGACAGTGCAAGTGCCGATAATTTTTTCGAGTTTTTGATCATTAATGGAATGGATTTTTTCAAAGCGGTTCGCGCGGTTATCCCTGCTCCATGGCAAAATGCACCTCACATGGATCCTGAATTACGCGCTTTTTACGAATACCACTCTACCGTATTTGAAGCGTGGGATGGACCGGCGGCTTTCTCGGTAACGGATGGTCGTTATATCGGGTGTGTACTCGATCGTAACGGTCTTCGCCCCTCTAAATACATCATCACTCATGATGATACCCTCTTGATCGCGAGTGAATACGGGGTTATCGATATTCCTGAAGATCAAATCAAAGAGCGCGGACGTTTACAATCAGGTCAAATGATCGGTTT
>JBFYRD010000252.1:0-6887 GCA_041302405.1 Sulfuricurvum sp. | reverse complement strand
GAGATTCCGCTCAATCGAGTAGAACTCCGTTTTGATACCAAAGAAGAGCTCTTTCGTGTTATGCAAGAGATTGCGATGCAGGTAAAAAATAATCTAAATTAATCTTCTTGTGCGAGTAACTCTTTATATTGTTCTTCAACTATTTTAAGACGGTTTCGATCAGGCATTTTACGTGATGCGATATAACCGATAATTTCTCCTGTTTCATCAAGTTTTGGGACAATGTGGACAACAACCCAGTAAAATTTACCATCTTTACGAAGATTTTTAACATATCCTTCCCAAATTTTTCCACTCTGAATAACTTTCCACATCCCTTCAAATCCTGCTTTAGGCATATCCGGGTGACGTAAGATACTATGTGGTTGTCCGACAGCTTCGACGGCTGAATAGAGTGTCATTTCCGTAAATTTACGGTTGACATAGGTTATAATGCCTTTAGTATCAGTTTCGGAAATCAAACTTCGTCCATCAAATAATACTTCTTCGTTTATGGGGGTAGGTCGTTTCATTTGGTATCTCCTAAACTTAGATTAGAATATAAAAGTGCGATTATAACTCGATTATTACTTAAATAAAAGTAAATTTTTTTATTTTTGCATCTTATTTGATAAAATAGTTCCTTAATTTACTAAACGTGGTGAAGTCATGATTTTAGAGGCTCAAGCTTCCATCTTTATCAACTATAAGAGCCTTGGGTATTCGATTGGTTTGGCTATGTTTGAACCTAGCGGGCTAAAAGGGTGGATGTGTGAAATTGAGGCTGAACCGTCTCACCCTTACAGTGCGATTGATCGTTTATTGCATTTATTATTTGTGACAAACTGTACGCACTTGATTATTGGTGCATCATCAAGGAAACTTTTTGATGATGTAGCGAGTAATTTTACGACCTTTGTAATCACCTATGATGAGCAAATATTTGAGTTACACGAACAAAACACGCTATTTCAAGCGATGTTCAATCTCCAATCTCTCTTAAGCCCTATTGAACATTTAAATTTAGAAATTCGGCCGCTATGTTCCCAAGCTCTAGCTTTGATGGCATACTATCAAACTAAGCACAAGAATTTTATTCCCTATACACTTCCTAAGATTTTAGAAACACCACAATTAATGGAACTTGGTAACAATGCTTTGGAACAGCTTGAAATGACCAGTGCTGATTTGCGCATTTCAACCATTGCTACCCTTTTTTTAACTATGTCTACTCCTATGGGAAAAAGATTGGGTCGTTTTCGACTTTTTTTGCCTATTAGAGAGTCTCAAGAAATTCAACAACGGTTCGATTGGATTGAAATAGTAAATCCGCACTCACTATGGCTTCAAGAAAAATTGCTTTATATCGGTGATTTAGAGCTTTTATGGCAAAGGTTGCAAGAACGTCAAAAAGATCGATTTAATGATTTTTATAATGCATGTATCTTTATGATTGAAATACAAGCGTATTGTGTCAGACATAAATTAAATTCTATTCTTCCATCAGAGACACTATTGGAAGGATGGGAGATTGAGCTTAAAAATAATTATTATAATCGTCAGTGGCTGCTAAGTCAAACTCAGTTCGTCCAAACTACCATTGATTGGATTGCTCAGCTGGATGTGGCTGTTTCTTCAGCGATTAATGCTCAAAAATACGCACTTACACGTCCATCTCTTGTTGATTCATATGATGAAAATTTTTTGCAAATAAGCGGTTTACGTCATTTATTGGTTGAATCTCAGGGAATATCTTATGTTGCGAATGATATTGTGATGGGGAATCGTGATCATGTTGATTTACCCTATCCTGATACGGTAATGTTGGATTCTAAAGTACATGATGGAGCCAATATCCGAGGTGTATTGCTGTATGGAATTAATTCCAGCGGGAAATCTTCTCTAATGAAAAGTATCGGCATCGCCGTGACTTTGGCTCAAGCTGGATTTTTTGTTCCGGCGAAGGGAATGAAATTTTCGCTGTTTGATGGGATTTATACACGCATTCAATCACGTGATAATGTAGCAAAATCACTCTCAACTTTTGGGGTGGAGATGTTAGAACTTAACACAATTTTCACGCGTGCGACATCTCGCTCTCTTGTCTTGGGTGATGAAATAAGTCACGGTACCGAAACACTCTCTGCAGTAGCCATCGTCGCGAGCACGATAATGGAATTGAATAAAAAAGGGGGCCTGTTTTTAATGACAACTCATTTGCATCAGCTCTCTATGGTCGGTGAACTCAGCCGTTTACGTGAAGTAGTACATTTACATTTGAGTGTTCGGTATGATGAAGGAAGTGATCGGTTGGTTTATGACCGTATTCTAAAATCTGGGCGGGGAAGCAGTGTGTACGGATTAGAATTTGCGGAATCCCTCCATATGAATCCCCATTTTTTGCAGAATGCTGCGCGGCTACGAGAGAGCTTAGCCAAAGAATACGATGTCCTCGAATTGGGTAATCAAAAAGAGTATATTAAACGCTATCGTGAAGTGGTAGCATCTGAATGCGTCATCTGTGGTGCGTTAGTTCGAAACTTGCAAAAAAATCCTGCTTCAAAAGAACATCACCATCTTATCCCTTTATGTGAAACCCATTCTCGTCAAATTTCGCAAGGCAAAATCAAACTGCAAGGTTTTATAATGACGTCGAATGGTTTACGTCTTGAATATGAGACGCAATTAAAAGAGGATGGACATTGAACGTTATAGAGTTATTTAAGCATCTTTTGGAATCACCGAGTGTTACTCCCGAAGATGGTGGGATTTTTGAATTTTTGTCAGAGTATTTACATGATTTTGAGATAATCCGAATCGATAAAAATGGGGTAAAAAATCTTTTTGCTTACCGTCGTTTCGGAGAGGGAAAACATCTCTGCTTCGCCGGACATGTGGATGTTGTCCCCGCAGGTGAGGGGTGGAATAGCGATCCGTTTGTAGCTACTGAGGTTGAAGGCTATATTTATGCCCGTGGTGCACAGGATATGAAAAGCGGTGTAGCGGCTTTTACTCAAGCAGTTAAAGAAGCTCGGGATTTTAACGGCACTCTTTCGATTTTATTAACATCCGATGAAGAGGGCCCTGCAAAATACGGAACAGTTGAGGTATTAACATATCTTAAAGAACATAATCTTCTACCGAATGCTGTTGTCGTAGCCGAACCGACATGTGAAGAAAAATTTGGTGATGCAATCAAAGTTGGTCGTCGCGGCTCTATTAATGGAGTGATTGAAATTACGGGAAAACAGGGGCATGCCGCTTATCCCGAAAAAGCGATTAATCCCATCCATCAAATTGCTCCCGTACTCTCTACTATCGCGGGTGCTTTTTTGGATGAAGGAGATGAGTATTTTGCTCCGAGCCAGATCGTGATTACCGATATCCGCGCAGGGATCGAGACGACCAATGTCTCACCGGGTAAGCTGAAGATGATGTTCAATGTCCGTAACTCTACGCGTACCGATAAAGAAAAAATAGCTGCATTTATCGCTTCAAAAATGGAAGGGTTGAACTATACGTTGACATTGGATCAATCGGCATATCCGTTTGTCACCGATGCGAATACGGTGATTGTTCTGACGTTATCGGATGCGATTCATGAGGTATGTAATATTACCCCTAAAAATTCGACGGCGGGAGGAACTTCAGATGCCCGTTTTGTTGCCGCATATGGGATTGATGTGATCGAATTTGGTGTCATCAATGACACGATACATGCTCCTAATGAGCGTACATCGATAGACGAAGTGAAAAATCTTTACACTGTTTTTACAAAGTTGATTGATAATTTTCGCTAAAATTCCGTTTTACACGAAAAGGGTAAATAATGAAAAAAGTAGTTTTATTCGTACTATTAATGACAAGCCTCTTTGGAGCTGACGTCGTATGGCAGGAAACGTTTGCTACTGCATCGGCTAAAGCAAAAAAAGAGTCAAAACCATTATTAGTGCTTATTACGAGTGAGCAATGTCGATGGTGCCGTAAACTTGAACAAACAACGCTTCAAGATCAGGATGTCATTTCAAAATTAAATTCGAAATTCATAACGGTTCATGTCACGCGTGACAAAAGTATTTATCCGAAAAACTTAACGGCAAAAATGGTTCCGATGAACTATTTTTTAGATGCCAATGGAAAAGTGATTTACTCGATGCCGGGATATTGGGCTGTCGAAGATTACCAATCGATTCTTGATGATGCTATTAGCCGATACAATAAAGGAAAATAATATGGAATACATTCAAACTCAAAATGCACCTGCCGCAATTGGACCGTATTCACAAGCCATTGTTGCCAATGGGATGGTGTTTACATCAGGTCAGATTGCACTAAAGCCTTCAGGCGAGATGATTGATGGTACGATTAGCGAACAATGTGTTCAAGTGTTTTTCAATCTTCAAGCGGTTTTGGATGCATCGGGGAGTTCATTTGATAAAGTGATCAAAACGACGATCTTTTTGGCAGACATGGATGATTTTGCGGCTGTTAACGCTATCTATGCAGATGCATTTGGCGATCATAAGCCTGCACGCTCCACCGTAGCTGTGAAAACATTGCCAAAAAATGCACTTGTTGAGATTGATGCGATCGCTTTAATTTAAGCTTAAATAAACGTTGGCTATAATTCGCCACTTTTTGTAGACTTGTAAGTAAGGAACGCTAATGTACGCAATTATCAAAAACGGCGGAAAACAGTATAAAGTTCAAGAGGGTGATATCCTTTTGTTCGATAAAATGGGACTAGATCCTAAAGCCACCGTCGAAATCAAAGAAGTTCTTGCCGTTAATAACGGTGAACTTAAAACCGGTACTCCATTCGTAGAGGGTGCTGTTGTTACTGCTGAGGTTATCAATGAAGGTCGTGACCGTAAAGTCGTGATTTACAAAAAACGTCGTCGTAAAGACAGTAAATTGAAGCGTGGTTTCAGAAGAGATCACACACGCGTTCGCATCGTTAAGATCGCTGCGTAATTATTTAAAAGTAGGAGGACAGCATGGCTCATAAGAAAGGTCAGGGTAGTACACAGAATAACCGCGACTCAGCGGGACGTAGACTCGGTGTCAAAAAATACGGTGGTGAAATGGTTCGCGCGGGTAATATTATTATTCGTCAGCGCGGAACTAAAGTTCACCCAGGTAAAAACATGGGAATGGGTAAAGACCATACTTTGTATGCTTTAGTTGA
This sequence comes from Sulfuricurvum sp., assembly GCA_041302405.1. Taxonomy (GTDB): domain Bacteria; phylum Campylobacterota; class Campylobacteria; order Campylobacterales; family Sulfurimonadaceae; genus Sulfuricurvum. The sequence continues at coordinate 1,720 of JBFYRD010000252.1, read as the reverse complement.
CGGTGTCGTTGCGTTTGAGCGTAAAGACAAAAAACGTAAACAAGTCTCTATCATCCCTGCCGCATAATTTTCATTACACATCGGGCTATCGCCCGATTTTGAATCCATTTCCTAAATTATATTTTTAATCGTGTACTTGAGAATCGAAGTGCAGTGTTAAGCAAATAATAATTGTCTCATTAGAGGCAAATGTTCAAAACAACTTTAAGGACATCCATGTTTAGTGATAGTGTAGAAATTACCGTCTCATCCGGAAAAGGGGGAGCAGGGTGTGTTGCTTTCCGACGCGAAAAGTATGTCCTTCAAGGGGGGCCTAACGGCGGTGATGGCGGTCGCGGTGGTGATGTTTATTTTAAAGTAGACAATAACACCCACACCCTTGCGCACTTTCAAGGGAATAAAAACCTCAAAGCTGATAAAGGTCAACCGGGTGCTGGCTCTAATATGGCGGGTAAAGCAGGTAAACGTCTCGTGGTCGTTGTCCCTCCGGGAACACAAGTTGTGGATGTCGAAACAGGTGATGTTTTGCTCGATCTCTTGGAAGATGGTAAAGAAGTTCTCTTTTTAGAAGGGGGACGCGGAGGTCTTGGAAATGTCCACTTTAAATCCTCCACCAACCAAAAGCCGATGTACGCTCAACCGGGTGAACCGGCTATTACCCGAGTTCTCCGACTTGATCTTAAATTGATCGCGGATGTTGGTTTGGTCGGATTCCCGAATGTCGGTAAATCAACATTGATCTCTACTGTATCTAATGCACGTCCCGAAGTAGCCAACTATGAGTTTACAACACTAACTCCGAAACTGGGTCAAATTAATATCGGTGAGTTTGATTCGTATATTATGGCGGATATTCCGGGGATTATCGGCGGTGCATCTGAGGGTAAAGGGCTTGGGCTTAAATTCCTCCGCCATATCGAGCGTACCAAAACTCTTTTGTTCATGATCGATTTAGCATCGTACCATGAGCTTGAGTATCAATATGAAACCCTCAAACAAGAGCTTGAAAAATTCTCACCTCTTTTGGCGGAACGTAACTATGCCATTGCCCTTACCCGTGCCGATGCGATGAGCCCCGAAGAGGCAATCGAAAAAACGAATGCATTTTTGAAACTTGTTAATCTTGATCCTGTTAAAAAAAGCCGATTCGCTTTCAGCGATGAGTATCCGGTGTATGAGCAAGCTGATTTTGACAAAGCGTTTTATGAGCGCTCCAAACCGGCATTTATTGCACCGATTTCTTCGGCAATCAATCTCAATATTAAACCATTAACGTACGCACTCTATCAAATGGTCGTAACGGAGCGCGCATGAAGCGGATCGTTGTTAAAGTAGGCAGCGCCGTTTTAAGCGAACAAAATCGTATTGCCAAAGATCGAATGCAGCGTCTGGTTGATTTTATCGCTGAACTTAAAAAAAGTTATGAAGTGATTCTTGTCTCATCAGGTGCAGTTGCCGCAGGTTACACGGAACTCAAACTTGATAAAAAGATTTTGGCTAACAAACAAGCCCTTGCCTCTATCGGTCAGCCGATACTAATGAATAAATATCGTAAAATGTTTGAACACTACGATATCCTCCCATCCCAAGTATTGGTAACAGCGGCTAACTTTAATACCGCCGAAGAGTCCCAAAAAGTGAAAGATACGATTGAAACTCTTTTGAAGCATAATGTGGTCCCCATTATTAATGAAAATGATGCAACAGCAACCGAAGAGTT
>JBFYRD010000249.1:0-2942 GCA_041302405.1 Sulfuricurvum sp. | reverse complement strand
GAGGGGGAAGCGATCAAAAGTGTGGAAGCGAGCGTGAGAGGAATGACGAAAAAACGTTTCATTAATATATACTTGTATTATTATTTAGATAATTTTATCGGATAATTTTGAGTTTTATACTAATGCTCTTTATCTAAAACTTCCCCTTCAGAATCATCGTAGGGATCGAGGTGGATCAGGGCGTAGACATTATCTTCCGGAAAGAGATTTTTCAGCGCCAGCTCAATTCGGTCTCCTACCATGTGGGCATCGTAAAGAGATGTACTGACACTAAAAACGATATGAACACTGAGATAAACATCAGAACCTGAACGGCGGGTTCGCAGGTCATGATGTCCATTAATGTCGAGTTGGGAATTTAATAGTTTATTTATTTTTGTAACACTCTCTTGATCTAATGCAGCATCTAAAAGCATCAAAACCCCCTCTTTTATGAGCGGATAAGCGGAGTAAATCATATAAATACTGATCCCGATTCCCAAAATAGGATCGATAAAGGTATAGTCGGTAAACGTGATAACAATCAATGAAATTAAGACGGCACCGTTACTCAACAGATCGGTTTTGTAGTGAAGTGCATCCGCTTGAATAACCATATTTCCGGTTCGTTTTGCGACATAATTGAGAAAGAAAACCAATCCTGCCGTAATAATAATGGAGGCGACCATGACCCCTATTGAGAGATCGAGATGTTCAATTACACTCCCTTGTACCATTTTTGAAATGGCAGTATAGAGGATAAATAGTGCTGAAAGACTAATAATTGTCCCCTCGATAACAGCGGCGAGAGGTTCAAGCTTGCGACGACCGAAGTTGAAATGCTCATCCGGTTCTTTGTCCGAATTGTGAAGGGCAAAATAGTTAAAAAGAGAAACAACCATATCAAGCAGTGAATCGATAGCAGAGGCCAAAACGGCAACAGAACCGCTAATGATCCCAACAGTTAGTTTGAAGGTGACCAGTAAAAAGGCGACAACGGTGGAGATAAGGGTGGCTTTTTTTTCTATACGCATGGGGGCATTTTAGCCTAATATTGCTAAAATTTTAGATTCTCCCGTATCGTATGCGATACGGGTGGCTTTAGGGGGTTGTAGGGACATTTGTCCCTGCCACTTTGTGGGCTTTGCCTAGAAAGTGCGTAATATTAGTTAGTTTGAGGAGTTGATATGGATTTGAATGCAGTTCGAGAAGAACGTCAAAAATGGATGACATGGAAAAATATTGCTCCATTGCGTGATGCGCTAACTCAACTCCCTTCTATAGAGACAAAAGTAACTTTGAGTAATACGGTGGAACTCAAAACTGATGGATCGATTGATATTGTAGAACTCGAACGTATCGCCCGCCTTATGATGCCGTGGCGCAAAGGTCCGTTTGATCTGTTCGGTTTGTTTATCGATACCGAATGGCGCTCAGATCTCAAATACAACTTTCTCCGTCCTCATTTTAATTTAACGGGTAAAAAAGTAGCCGATATTGGGTGTAACAACGGCTATTATATGTTCCGCTTTCTCGAAGATTCACCGGCTAAAGTGGTCGGATTTGACCCGTCGGCATTGTTTAAATCACAGTTCGATCTCATCAATCATTATGTTAAAAGTGAGATTGTTTATGAACTTCTCGGTGTGGAGCATTTACCGTTTTACGAAGAGAAATTTGATGTTATTTTTTGTCTTGGGGTATTGTACCATCGCAGTGATCCGGTAGCGATGATAAAAGCATTAGGGCAAGGTTTGGCTGAGGGGGGTGAAATTTATCTCGATACGTTTATTATTGACGGTGATGAACCTGTTGCTCTTTGTCCGAGCGGAAGCTATTCAAAAATTACTAATGTCTATTTCGTTCCAACCTTAAAAGCACTCGAAAACTGGTGTATTCGTGCCGGATTTAACTCTTTTGAAATTCTGGGAACGGTACTTACAACATCAGATGAACAACGTAAAACGGAGTGGATCGAATCACAAAGCCTTGAAGATTTTCTCGATCCTGCCGATAGTACCAAGACGATAGAAGGGTATCCCGCACCAAAGCGTGGATACATACGAATTAAAAAGGGATAATTTTGGCAACAGAACGCAGTGAAAGTGTAAATAGTGGTGAGATTCAAGTTGCAATCAACCAAGAAACAGCATTAAATACTCACGAAAAAATTAATACCAATTACAGTGGTGAAATTGTGAAGTTAGAGCTTGGATTTGCAAAAGTTGTATTGGAAACCAATGAGATTATGCGTGCTGATGAAGTAGGATTGGTACATGGAGGGTTTATTTTCAGTGCGGCCGATTTTGCAGCAATGGCATCGGTAAATGAACCAAATGTTGTCTTGGCATCATGCAATTGTCTATTTTTAGCTCCGGTAAGAGTAGGGGACAAAGTTACTTTTGAAGCAACAGAACACCAAAAAGAGGGTCGTAAGCGTAATGTCACCGTTCGTGGTTTTGTTCATGACATTAAAGTTTTTGAGGGAGAGTTTAAAACCGTAGTCACAGAACGTCATGTTCTCAGACTAGATCTTATAAAAAATGTAGAGGCCTAAACGACTCGAAGCCAATAATCGACATTTTTCAACTCTTTTTGGACACTTGTCGGGTTACCATGACCTGGGTAGAGGATTTTATCTGTGGTCCATGTTGAAAATTTTTTAAGACTTTGACGCATTGCTTCTGCATCGGAGTAGGGGAAATCCCATCTCCCGATCGAACCTTCAAATAAAAAATCTCCACTAAAAATAGCATCACCGATTTCGATCATCGAACATCCTGGACAATGCCCCGGAAAGTGATGAAATTTAACTTCTATTCCTTCGAGATTATAGCTCTGATCTCCATCCACTTCAACATCAGGTTTAGAAGGGGGAAGTCCAGGCATCCACGAACTGTTTTGCAATAACATTACATCCCCTTTAGGGGTGTAAAGAGGGATGTTTAATTTTGCTTGCAGTT
>JBFYRD010000248.1:0-4455 GCA_041302405.1 Sulfuricurvum sp. | reverse complement strand
GAGATGGTGATCACCGAGAACCTCGCTCCTACCCTCGCGAGCGACGGCGGCGGGATTGAACTGGTCAATTATATCGGCGGTGACACTCCTGAAATTTGGCTCCGTTATTTGGGTGCGTGTTCGGGGTGTCATCTCGGACCAACCTCGACAGCAGGGATGATATTAGAGCAGTTTGAAAACGTCATCGATAAAAAGATAGTGATTTATCTCTGGTAGGAGGTTTGCGGTGAACACCTTTAACGCAAAAGTTGAAGATATCAAAAGTGATCAGTTTTTCAGCTGTATCACCGTACGTGCAAATGATATGGAATTAAAGCTTCTCAAAACCGAAGTCCCTAAATGGCTCCATATCGGTGATGAGGTGGAGTGCCGTGTACAAGAAGCGGCAATCGCTATCTGCAAGGGAGCTAAAGAGGGGAGTGTTTCCATCGAAAACCATCTAAGCGGAGAATTGCAACATTTTCGTAAGGGGTTGGTGCTCAGTGAAGTGAGTGTGGATACCCCCTGCGGAAAACTCAACTCTCTCATTACTACTGATGCGTTTGATCGGATGGAGTTGTGCGAAGGATGCAATGTAACGTTGCTCCTCAAAGCGGTGGATATCAAGCTCATGCCGGTTTTGGATTCAAGCTCGTATGAAAAATGCAAAGACCAATTGTATAAAACAAACTAAAGGAGCTTATTATGGCTGTAATGATTACCGATTCTTGTATTAACTGTGACGCCTGTATCGACGAATGTCCGGTAGCGGCAATCGCGAGTGAAGGTGATTCTCCTCGTGAGGATTGGGAATATACGTATGTTAAACCTGAAAAATGTATCGAGTGTGTGGGTCATGCTGAAACACCTGCGTGTGCAGCTGCTTGTCCTACAGAAGGGTGTATCGTATGGGATATGCCATATACCGCTGATTACAATGACTATTATGTCAACAGTTCAGAATACGCCATCAGTTCTAGTAAGAAACGCGGATTGTTATCTCCTGAAGTTTCTCCGCAAACCTTCCGTGATGATATCTCTATCGCCGCTCGTGAAGCGCGTGAAGCGGTAGCGGTTTAAAGGATAGGAAATTCTGCCCGTTTACGGGCTAGCTTTAGTAGCCTAAGCGGCTAGCGTAGTTATCGGGGCTTTGCTCCGATGACGTATAAAGGTAAAAAAATGTTAATCGCGTTTGCTTCATCGGACGGTGTAACGGTCAATCAGCATTTCGGATGGTCGAAAAGTTTTGAACTCTATCGAATCACTGAAGAGAGTGCCGAATACATCAAAACACTGGACAGTTCACAAGATGCGATCGAAGACGAACACGAAAAGCTGGCCTATAAAATCAGTACGGTCAAAGAGGCAGATATTATGTACTGCTCTCAGATTGGACCGACTGCCTCTAAAATGGTTTTAGCATCTAAAATATATCCGATGCGCTCAGGAGAGAACGATCGAATCGATGAGACGATTGTAAAACTTCAAGAGCTGTTATTGGGCAATCCGCCGCCGTGGTTGCAGCGCATTGTTCACACCACTAAAGATAAGGAACTACTCTAATGTCTGTAATTATCGATGATACCTGCATCACGTGTGATGCGTGTTTACAACAATGTCCGGTCAATGCGATCGTAGATGATACCGAAAATCCTACGGGTAACAAACGTTACTATGTGGCTCCTGAGAAGTGTATCGAGTGTGTGGGTGTGTATGATGATCCTCAATGTGCGGCGATTTGCCCGAGTATCGGATGTATTACCTGGGATATGCCATTTACCAAAGAGTTCGATGCACATTTCCTAAACGGTGAGATGTACAAACTCTCAGAGAAAAACGGCGTCCCTAAATCTCCGGCATTCAGAGAGAAAAAATATCGTAAAGATATCCCGATCGAGATGCGCGGAGTAGGTCATATCGTCCAAGAAGAACCGGAAGAACTCGAAGAAGTCGGATAATGACACCGATAGAGAAAGTTGCAAACGATCTCGATACCTTTGCGAGAGATTGTGCCGTGACGGTTGCTCTAAAAATCACCGATGATTCGTGTAAGATGGACGAGGAACAGCGAGCTGTTTTTATGGCGCTCTACGATGCTCTTCCCTCTCATAAAAGTGAAATTTTTGATGATGATGTGTATGTGTTGATTGCCGAAGCACGTAGTGCTCCGAGTGCTTCGTTATACGCACGTATAAAAAAAGAGCGGGAAATGGCTATGGCCATAATCACCCAAGAAAATATGAAAATCTTCAAAGCCGCAGTACGTGGATCACTTTTGATTCAAGAATTGAGTCTCTAATCATTTAAATCGTTTAATATACGAGTGACAGTAGGGTAGTTTCCCTTTATTTTGATAATAATTTTGGTGATATTCTTCTGCAGGGTAAAAAGGTTGGGCTCTTAACACCTTTGTCACAGCATCGTAGCCATTGCGTTTAAGCTGTGAAATCAGTGATTGGATGATTTTGTTTTCATCATCGTTACGGACAAACACGGCCGATAGGTACTGATTTCCGATATCAGGACCCTGACCATTCTTTTGGGTAGGATCGTGAATTTCGAAAAAAGCTTTGGCAAGTGCTTCATACGATATCTCTTCAGGATTGTAGCTTACCTCGACGGTTTCAAGATGTCCGGTAGAATGACGAACAACCTGTTCGTAGGTTGGATTTTTTGTTTTTCCACCCATATAGCCTGATCGGACCTCTTTTACCCCTTTGAGTTTTTCGAGATGGTATTCCACGCCCCAAAAACATCCCCCCGCGAAATAAGCTTTTGAGAATGTAGATGGAGCAGCGGGTTGGGGTTTAAAATTAAGAGAGAGGGAATTTACGCAATAACGGGTGTTTTTTTCGGTATATCCTTCACCGTGAAAAACATGTCCTAAATGGCCGCCGCAATTGGCACATACGATCTCTGTTCGCTTCCCATCAGAATCAGGAACCCGTTTGATTGATCCTTTAATCGCGTCATCAAAACTTGGCCATCCGCAATGCGATGTAAATTTATCATCAGAGCGATAGAGAGCACTACCGCACAGCTTGCACGTATAAACTCCCTCTTTGGTCGTATTCGTATATTTTCCGCTAAAAGGTTTTTCTGTCCCTTTGTAGAGAAGAATCTTTTTTTCATCATCATTAAGCTGGGAAATATTTGAATTCCATTTTTGCAAATCAACAGCCACTAAAAGAGACATTAGAGATATGATAATCATGAGTATTTTCATTATATTTCTCCCACGCAAGTTCTCATGTACTATAACTCTAAAATAGATAACGTGGGATAAAAATTGATTATAAACTCAACACTTAAAGATTAAATTTTTTTTTAATCGTGTTAGTTCTAAAAAATCTACTTGCTTCTCCCATAAATCAGATTCAGGAAATGCGATCATCTCTCCACTTCTAACATACCCTCTGCGTTCATAATACTCGATCAACTCATGACGGTGGGTGATGACCTCCATGATGGCGGTACTAACTCCCCACTTGCGGATCGCTTCGGATTCGGCGTACGCTAACAGCTCTTTACCGATCCCTCCACCTTGTAGTGACGGCTCAACGGCAAACAGTCCGAAATGGACGCTCTCGTTTTCATGATGCGCATGGATGGTAGCGAAGACCCTATCCTCAGAAGCGATTAGGATCAGAGAATCAGGATCATTCAGCAGTTGGATAAACTCCGCCTCATTGATCCGTTTACCATTTAGCAGATCAGCCTCGGTCGTCCATCCCGCGCGGGATGTATCACCGCGATAGGAGCGGTTTAGGAGGGATGTTAGGGTGGGGATGTCGTTATGGGTGGCATAGGTGAATTTCATGAGAGGATTTTAGCATATTTGGTGTTTTAGAGAAAAAATAGCAATGGATTTTTGATGTTCTATTGACTAAATGTATCTAAATGGATACAATTTGTCTATGTATACCATTCAGCAAACCCATAAATTTTCGCAATGGCTCAACAGCGCGATATTGAAAAAGCCATAGAAATGGCAAAGGAGATATAACGATGGAAACACAATTAAGCCCATTTGATATGACGCAGTATTTAGACAGCGAAGAAGCGATTGCCGAGTACCTCACACAAGTCCTCGAAGAGGGTGATACCGATGAACTAATCCGTGCTATCGGTCATATCGCCAAAGCTCGCGGAATGAGCCAAATCGCACAAGAGAGCGGATTAGGACGCGAGAGCCTCTATAAAACATTTGCCCCCGGTTCTAAACCCCGTTTTGATACTATTGCTAAAGTGGTAAAATCGTTGGGGTTGCACTTTCATATTACACCGCTTAAAGTGTCATAATCGAGGATTCTATTTATGAGGCAAATATAACCCTCCTCAAAGCCAATAAGTAGCACAATCATGCCATGAAAAAAGAATCAACAAATATCTATCTCATCGGTATGATTATCGCAATGCTCTTTTGGGGGTTTGCGTGGACGGCGGGGAAAGTCGCGGCGGAACACTCCAATGCCG
>JBFYRD010000246.1:0-4487 GCA_041302405.1 Sulfuricurvum sp. | reverse complement strand
CGCACGTATCATGAGCGGTAAAGCGATCAAAGACATCATAACAACCGAGGCGCTAACAATTCCCATCGTTGCCGCGAGAATCGCCCCCACAAGAACGACACTGACGGCGAGCCCCCCCTTGAGCGTTCCAAACATGGATGTCATCGCTATCAGCAGTTTTTCTGCAGTACCTGAGCGTTCCAATAACAATCCCATTAAAATAAATAGGGGAACCGCCATCAAGGTAGAATTGCTCATAATGCCATAAATACGAAACGGCAAGACGTTAAAAACTTCTAACCCGATCTCCGGTGAGAGCAATGCCGCCGCCAATGCGGCACCTCCAAACACAAATGCCACAGGAATACCCACACCCAAAAGAGCCAAGGCGATAAAAAGCATGATAATCGCCATAATCTACACCCCTCTCACGGTTTTGTACGACACAACAATAACCCGTAAGGTTTGAACCATCATCAAGACAAAAGCGATGGGGACAAATGACTTGATAATAAAACGATAAGGTAACCCCCCAGGATCAGCAGATGCTTCCATCTGCGAAAAGCTAAGCAGAACGAAATCAATGCCTAAATAAATGATCAATAATGAAAAAGGGAGAACAAAGAACAATGAACCTAAAAGATTGACGATTGCTTTCGTTTTGGGGCTAAAATGTTCATAGAAAATATCAACACGAACGTGTCCATCATGGGAAAAAGTATAAGCGATCGAAAGGAGAATAATCACATCAAAAAGATGCCATTCTAATTCTTGCAGGGCAATTGAACCTGAGTGAAATAGATACCGCACGGTTGCATCATAAACGATCAAGAGAACCAATAAAATAAGAGCAGCGGCAGCACTCTTACCGCTCCAATCGATCAACCGTACAAAGAGACGCATTAGATAAAATTCGGTGCGTCATTGGCAAAAAGGATGATATCCCCTGCACGTGTCACTTCACCGAGTACTTTAACCATTTGTGATTTATCGGCTAACATGATATTTTGATGCACGCTCAACTCTTTTTCAAATAAAGCGGCATTCAATGAACCGGTAATAATTGCAATATCAAAAACACTATTGATCGCGTGAATCAGTTCTAAATTCAACGCTTCCGTACTCTCTACCAATCCAGGGGTAACGATCACTTTTCGTCCCTCATGAAGAGAACAAAGACGAATCCCCTCTAGCATACCATCGATATTCCCGTTGTAGCCATCATCAAGGATAATTTTACCTCCGGCATCGATCCGCTCCAGTCGATGTTCAACACTTTTAAGGTTTTTGACCGCAGAAACGATCTCCTCTTTGTTCATTCCCATCTCTTGCGCGATTAATATTGCCGCATTAATGTTGATTGTTTGGAAGCCGCCAAGAACTGACGTATGAAAATGGGTTACTTCATCGGCAACTTTCAAATCAAAATCAATCCCCTCTAGCGTTGCTTCTAAATTTTGAATATCATCTCCGAAAAAAGTCACTTTATCATGAGGCTCATCCGTTACAGAGGTATGGATGAATGCTCGGCTCAATCGATCAGAATGGATAAGCTCAAGTTTGGTCCGCTGAATACGTTCAAGTGTTTTGAAATATTCCAAATGCTGAGGCCCAACTTTCCCTACCACGACGATTTGAGGGTGTAATAATTGTGCAATAGCGTAGATATCGCCCACTTCACGCGCTCCTGCTTCACATACATACACTTGGGTATTGGAAGGGAGAGATTCATTCACGTCTCGAATGATTCCGCCGAGCGTATTGACACTGCGCGGGGTTGCATAAACATTAAATTTTTCACCCAACACTTGTGCGATAAAATTTTTCATCGATGTTTTTCCGTAGCTTCCGGTCACACAAATAATTTTTAGCTCACTCATCTGAGCAATTTTACGTTTAGCCTGTTTTTTATACGCTTCAAACAAAAATTTCTCGATTGCCCAAGAACCAAGATACGTCATTAAAAGCGGTAAAAAGACTCCGAACAGTTCACATCCCTCTTTAAGACTACAAAGGATATTTTGAAATACGGTTAATGAAAAAAGGAGGATCAAAAACCGCTTGACTCGCCATGTTAAAACAACTTTTTTATCCAATTTACGATGCCACATGATAATCGAAGGGAGAACCGCAAAAAAGAAGAAAATAGCAAAGAATTTCCCCGTGGTGTAATACGCAACAAACGGAACGATAAAATAAACGACATGCCACCATGTTTTATGATGACGTAACACAACCCGCTCAATCCGATAATCGTACCATTGAAGATTGGTAATCAAATACCATCCAAGAGTCATTACAAAAATGATATTGGTAAAAAATGCCCCAATTTGAATCAAATCCATTGTATTTCCTTAGTGTTCCAAACTTTTTAAAACGATTTTTTCAATCTCTTTGGCAATGCTCGATGATTGCTTCAAAAAGAAATAGTGGTCTCCGTCGAATTCAACAACCTGTGAATCATTGATAAGTTCAGCCATTTTATAGGCTGTCCACATCGGTGTTGCGGTATCTTGGCGACCGAAACAGAGGAGAGCTTTTCCTTTAAATGCTCGGAATTTCTCGCTAAAATCTTCATTCACAACCTTTTTAAACGTCTCATACATCGGCTGAGAGAGGCCCTGTGCATCCGGAGCGATAAAAAAGTGGCGAAGCTGTGTCAAACCTGTCACTTTTAAGAGTTTAAAAAGAGCGATTTTGGCCCGTATTTTCAACGGTTTAGGGACCAATATCCCCGCAGAACCAACCAAAACCAAGACATCCGGATGCAACAATGTTGCCACTTTTCCGCCGAATGAGTGTCCGAGAATAACCGTTTTATCCGCTTCGATCATTGAAAGAAAGGATTCTAAAATCGTAGCGTAGTCTTCTGTGGTCAGTGCCATATTACAGGTACTGTTTCCAAACCCCGGCATATCGATGTAGATATGGCGAAACTGCTTCAGCTGTTCGCCAAACGCATTTTTCATCAAATTTTTATGCGAACCCCACCCATGTAAAAAAATCAAATCGATGTGAGCCGTGGGGTTCAGTATCTCATAACTGATCGAAAAGGTGTGCTGCTTGTATTGGAGAGATTTTACTGCCACGCTTATTTACCTTTGGCGCTGGAAATAGAGTGGATATAGTCATAATTGACACGGATTGCTTTTTTGTACGGAAGCGCCCCTAACAATTTTTTAACTGAACCGCTAAAATTATCAAATAAATAATTGGCCATTGATCCTGGGATCGGATTGACTTCATTGAGATATACTTCACCCTCAATTTCAAAGAAGTCACAACGAATGATTGCCCCCTCAAACAAAGGGAGATAAATTTTAGCAAATGACTCACGCAATTGGCCCACCAATGCTTCACTCACTTCAGCATGCTCGACACTTCCTGAGCGGGAAAAATCGAGGTATTTTTTCTCAAAATCTAAAAACTCAGCTTTTTGCGGTTCTTCCACAATCGAATACGTGATCTCTCCGCGTGCGCTAAAACCGGCTAAATTGTATTCTTTAACCCCAGAGATAAACGGTTCAACCAATACAACCTCATCAAATTCAAATGCGACATCCAACGCATAATCCAGCTCGTGAGCTTCACGAACAATACTCACTCCGATAGAACTGCCCAAACGAGCAGGCTTAATAATAAACGGATAAGGGGTAGTGAGTTGACGCGGGTCATTTTTATGCAACACTTCAAAAGGGAGTGTTTTTACGCCGACTGACGCGGCAAACCATTTTGTGTAATGTTTGTCGAAACTGAGCATCGCCGCTTCTTTTCGTGGACCGATAAAGGGGATAGTGTAAAAATCAAACATACTTGCGAGAGTACCGTCTTCACCGTCTCCACCGTGAATGAGATTCAAAATAGGCATTTCGTATTTTTTTGATCCAAACATTCCACGTTGTTCAAAACCGCCATTAACCATAAAGAGTTGCCCCATTTTTTTATGCTCACCGCGCGAAAACGTGACCGCTTTCATTTTTGAGGGATCAATCAGGTAAAATTTATGATCTTGATCACAAAAAATAAAGCTTAAATCAAAAGTCGATTCAAGTTTTCCTTTTACGGTAATCGCGCTAACGATGCTGATTTCGTGTTCATAACTTGCTCCGCCGAATACAATAGCCAGTTTCATTTCTAATATCCTTAAAGTTTTTGTAATTGTTTCAACGCATCTTTAACCAGGGTTGGGGTGTCCGTGGCAAGTGATCCGCTCAGCGCTTTAGCAATCTGCTCTTTTTTAAATCCAAGTGACTCTAACGCCATCATTGCCTCCGTTGTTGACGAATTGGCTAATGGAGACGAGTTTAACAGTATCGCATCGAAACCGGCCAATTCCACCATAATCCGAGCTGCGCTTTTAGGTCCGATTCCCGGAACTTTTTTCAGTGCATTGACATCTTTAGATGAAATAATACCCGCAAACTGCTCCGGCGTAAAGGTGCTACAAATTGCAAGAGCGGCTTTTGGACCGATTCCGTTGATTTTTAGCATCCCTTCAAAGAGTACTT
>JBFYRD010000242.1:0-3672 GCA_041302405.1 Sulfuricurvum sp. | reverse complement strand
CGGCGGTGCAAGAGTGTCTCGACATATCCCATCTCTTTGGCTTGTTCGACAATGCCGCTGAAATATCCCTTGACACTCGGAAACGTCTCGAAATAACGCTCGATGATCTCTTTTGCCTCTTTGGTCGTAATCCCGAGGGTATCCGAGAGCTTTTTTTGCCCCATACCGTACAAGAGACCAAAGTTGACGGTTTTAGCGATGTTACGTTTGCTCGCGGCTTCCGCTTCACCGAACAACGCTATCGCGGTTTGCATGTGGATATCATGTCCCTCATTAAAGGCGTTGACTAAAACTTTGTCCTCACTAAAATGGGCGAGGAGACGAAGCTCGATTTGCGAATAGTCGATACCGATGAGCTTTTTCCCCGCAGAGGCGACGAACGCTTCGCGGATACGCATCCCAAGAGCCGTTTTTACGGGAATATTTTGGAGGTTTGGATTTTTAGAACTGAGCCGTCCCGTTGCCGTTCCCGTCTGAACAAACGAGGTATAGATACGCGATGCTGGATCGTTTTGAGCCAACGTAATAAGTGGTTCGATGTAGGTGGAGTAGAGCTTGTGATATTCGCGGTACTGCAAGAGCATCGGTATCACGGGATGCTCATCACGCAACCCATCTAGAACCTGTTCGTCGGTACTGTAACCCGTTTTGGTTTTTTTGCCGTGAGGAAGCCCGAGGGTTTCAAACAAAATGACACCGAGTTGTTTTGGGGAGTTGAGATTGAACACCGTACCGCATGCGGTGTGGATTTGTTCGGTGAGGGCGGCGATCTCTAAGGCTACTTCTTTTTTAAACAGCTCCAACACCGCCGTATCGACAGCGATCCCCTCTCTCTCCATCCCCAGCAGGGTCATAGTAAAAGGGAACTCGACGTTAAACGCTTCATCTAGAGCATCCTGTCCGCCCTTTAAAAGAAGCTGTTCACGTAGTACTTCATAGAGTCGATAAGTGATATAAGCATCCTCGCCCGCATATTTGCATGCATCCTCGATCGCAACCGAGGCGAAGCTTTCCCCTTTTTTTACCGTGTCTTTGAAATGGATCATCTCATGGTTCAAAAGGTTCTGAGAAAGGTTATCCATAGAGAGTGAGCGTGCTGAATCGGTGAGCCACGCCATCACCATTGTATCACCATAGATAGAGAGACGATCCACTTCTAAAAATCGGGTGACGAAATGGAGGTCAAATTTAATATTATGTCCTATGACACGACGCTCAAAAATCGCTTTTATCGCTTGCGCTGCCGCATCAGGACTTACTTGATCTCCAACACCGAGATAACTGTGCATCATCGGAATGTAATAGCCGTTTTTTCCATCGGCACTGAAGCTAAACCCGACCAAATGGTCTTTAGTGGGATCGAGTCCCGTTGTCTCAGTATCAAAAGCAATAAGAGCATCAGGAGAAAGTGCCTCAATAATTTTTTTCAAATCAGTATCGTTATCGATCAAAACACTGCATCCATCCACATTTTCGCATACTGTCGGTATTGGAGCTTTCACTTCCTGCGATACAACCGATTGGGAGGAAGAAGTTTGTGACTCTTCAAACAGCGCTTTGGCTTTGATGGTACGTAATACCGCATTCATCTCATAATGGACTAAATCATCATAAATCGGTAAGAACGGATTATCGAAGTGCATAGCAAACTCTGAAAAATCGAGGCTATCAAACACATCATCTTTGAGACGTACCAGTTCACGGGAACGGAATGCATCGTCTCGATAGGTTTCAAGCAGCCCTTTGATCCGAGGAGGCATCACCTCTTCGAGTCTCTCATACATTGCATCGAGTGTGACAAATTGGGTTAAAAGCTTTTGTGCGGTTACTTTACCGATCCCTTTAACACCGGGGACATTATCAGCGGTATCCCCGATGAGAGATTGATAATCGATAAACTGGCGCGGATGAACACCGTACTTTTCATTACAGTGGCTCTCGTTCATTACCTTTTTACTGATCGCATCGACCAATACGACCCGATCATCATCGATGAGCTGATAGAGGTCTTTATCATGAGAAACAACACGGACTAAAAAACCATGCTCTCTTGCTTGACGCACTACGGAGGCGATCATATCATCGGCTTCAAACCCGCTTTGAGAGAGTGATTTGTACCCCATTTTATCGATCCACTCAATGGCGATGGGGAGCTGCATGACCAACTCTTCGGGTGCAGGGGAACGGTTGGCTTTGTAATTCGGATCGATTTCAGCGCGAAAACTCGGCCCTTTTGCATCGAGAGCAAAGATTAGATAATCACTGCTATGATCTTTGTGGAGTGAAGCGATAAAGTTAATAAATCCGGTCAAAAGACCGGTAGGAAAACCTTGGCGATTTTTAAGAGGGGGAAGAGCGTAAAAACTGCGGAAAAAAAATCCAAACGTATCGATAATGGTAACGACTTGCTGCGCCATTAATCGACTTTACACAACACGAATTTTATCAAGAATCGTATCAATCGCTGCTTGCAATTTAGCGATATCGTAACCTGCTTCTTCTGCTTTTTTTAGTCCGTAAGCGATACCGTGTTCTCCAAATGGATCATTGATTGGAACAATCGTTTTTACGATATGAAGTGCCATTGAAAACTCTTGAAGTTCCTCTGGTGCTTCTTTTGGTGAATCTGAAAATTGAATCATTTCAACAAATTCCCGATCAAAATTCCAGTGGTTGAAAATCTCTGCAGTTACCGTTGCCGTTGTCTCTTGGATATAAGAGCGTTCAACCGATGCAATATCAATGGCAGAAGTGATATCTGCTTTAAAATTCGTTGCTAAATCTTCTTGGATAACATCACTAGCAATAATAATTTTACCTGTCTCTTGCAAGAATGACGCAAGAAAAAGTTTATCCGCTTTAGCCCGATCAATTTTCAAATACCAGTTGTGCATCAATGCTGCTTGCAAAGATGAAATCTCTGCAAAGCGATCCGAACTGATCCCATAAGGTTCCATATCAACATTTAAAAGCTTTCGAACCGAATTACCCAATCCGATAGAACGGGTCATACTCATTCCAAAAAGTGAAACTGCCTGTGAGACATTATTAATCTCTCGACGGAAACTATAAAGAGGCGAGTTTGCCGCTTTGAGCAAATTCGCAACAATCATCGGATCAGTCTCAACGGTTTTTACCAAATCATGGATCGATGAGTTTGGATCGTTACAGACACGCTGCATGTCGATAACGGTTTTAGGGAGCGGAGGCAAAGATTTAATACTATTTATAATCGAGCTTTTCATTTAATACGGTCCTCTACAAAAGCAATTAGGGTTATTATAGCCTATTTAGCTCAAGAGCCAAATATTTTCCGGTAAAACTTCCCGTTTTTTCCCAATCGCGCGCAACACATTCAGGATCACCTTCCGCAATCAGCAATCCGCCGCCGCTTCCCCCCTCAGGTCCCATATCGATAATCCAGTCAGCATTTTTAATCATGTCAAGATTATGTTCGATCACGAGAACCGAATTTCCAAGCTCAACGAAGTTATGAAGAACTTTGGTCAGACGGTTGACATCATCAAAATGGAGTCCTGTTGTCGGCTCATCGAGGATATAGAGAGTATTTCCCGTATCCCGTCGGCTCAGCTCTTTTGCGAGTTTAATCCGCTGTGCTTCCCCACCGGAGAGGGTAACGGCATTTTGACCTAACGTGATGTAATCGAGTCC
>JBFYRD010000241.1:0-2640 GCA_041302405.1 Sulfuricurvum sp. | reverse complement strand
CAGTTGAAATCTAAAAACAGTGATAAATTATCGGTTCAGGCAATTTGCAAAGATATCATTGAAGAGCCTTTGCAAGAGCAGTTTCATGGTATTGTCAGTTCCATGGCGATGCATCATGTCGAAGATACTGCTTCACTTTTTGCGAGTTTTCATAAGCATCTCAAGCGTGACGGTTTTGTTGCGATTGCAGATCTTGAAGCAGAAGATGGAACTTTTCATACGCATGGTAATGATGGGGTACACCATTTCGGCTTCGATCGAGAATCTCTCCGTGAAACGATTGAAAATGCAGGTTTTGAGCATGTCCGTTTTCACCATGCTTATACCGTTGAAAAAGAAGAGCAAAATTACCCTATTTTTGTCGTAACGGCAACAAAAAAAGGATTTTAAATCTTTAGTGATGAGTGCTTAGGGTTCTTTTAACGTAATTTATAGCTATTTTCTTTTATAATTACCTAATTTTTTTCCGTTATATTCACACAAAATATTAAATCTGCCTCGACAGAGGCAAGCTTTAGTAGCCTAAGCGGCTAGCGTAGCCGAAGGGATTTTATTCTTTTGGTATTTAATTTTTATCTGTCTCATTTATGAGACAAGCTTTAGTAGCCCAAGCGGCTAGCGTAGTCGAAGGGATTTTATTCCTTCGGCGTTTAAATTTAACAAAAAAGGAGACGACATGCAAATCAGCGGTGCACAGATGGTTATCGAAGCACTCATCGCCGAGGAAGTCGAAGTTGTATTCGGCTACCCGGGCGGGGCGATCATGAACGTCTATGATGAGATTTACAAACAGCGATCATTTCAACATGTTTTGACACGTCATGAGCAAGCAGCGGTACACGCCGCAGAAGGGTACGCAAAAGCGACGGGTAAAGTGGGGGTAGCGATGATTACCTCCGGTCCGGGATTCACTAACGGTGTGACCGGCTTAGCGGATGCGTACATGGACTCCATTCCGCTTGTCGTTATCAGTGGTCAGGTCCCGATGTCACTTATTGGAACCGATGCGTTCCAAGAGATCGACGCAGTCGGGATTAGCCGTCCTTGTACGAAACACAATTATTTAGTTACCGATGCGCGTGATTTGCCTCGTATTTTAAAAGAGGCATTTTATATCGCACGTACGGGTCGTCCTGGGCCGGTACACGTCGATATTCCTAAAGACGTTACGGCACAAATCGCGACATTCGACTACAGTAAAGATGTTGAGTTGGAAACCTATAAGCCAACGACCAAAGGTAACACTCGTCAGATCAAAAAAGCGATTGAAGCGATTGCGAATGCAAAACGTCCTCTTTTGTATTTGGGCGGAGGTATTATCAACGCAAACGCAGCAGAATTGGTTCGTGAGTTTTCAAAAATGACCCAAATTCCTGCTGTAGAGACCTTTATGGCACGTGGTACGCTTCGATTTGATGACCCATTACTTATTTCTATGCTCGGTATGCATGGATCGTACGCGGCAAATATGGCGATGTCTGAAACCGATCTCGTTATCGGATTAGGGGCACGTTTTGATGATCGTGTTACCGGTAAACTCTCTGAATTTGCAAAAAATGCACAGATTATTCATGTCGATATTGACCCAGCCAGTGTTTCTAAGCTTGTGCATGCCCATTTCCCGATTGTTGGAGATGTTAAAAACGTATTAGAGCAGATGATTCCTTTAGCAAAAGAGCAAGTTGATCCTAAGCGCTACGAGTCATGGCACAATACGATTGCAAATTTTAACAAGCTCCATCCACTCTCTTACAAAGAAGAGGGCGATCGTCTCAAACCGCAATGGGTAGTTGAGCGCATCGGACAGCTTTTGGGCGATGGTGCAAATATTTCAACCGACGTTGGACAGCATCAAATGTGGACGGCGCAGTTCTATCCCTTTACTCGTCCGCGCCAATGGGTGAGTTCCGGCGGTCTTGGAACTATGGGCTTTGGTTTTCCGGCAGCAATGGGTGTCAAACGTGCAGACATGGAACGGGTAAGTATTAACATCACGGGTGATGGCTCGATTTTGATGAATATACAAGAGTTGATGACGGCGGTTGAGTATAAGCTCCCTGTTATCAATGTTATTTTGAACAACAACTTTTTGGGAATGGTTCGTCAGTGGCAAACACTTTTTTATGACAAACGTCACTCCTCTACCGACCTTTCGATGCAGCCTGATTTTATTAAACTCGCAGAAGCATTCGGTGGAGTAGGGTATCGCGTTACCACTAAAGAGGAATTCGATGCTGCACTCAAAGATGCGGTTGAGAAGAATGTTGTCGCAATCATCGATGTCGCCGTTAACCGATTCGAAAATGTTTTACCGATGGTTCCTGCGGGCGGATCGTTGTTTAATATGATGTTAGAATATAAGGAGAAATAATGATGGAACAGACAGAACGCCGCGTTATTTCGGTCATCGTAATGAATGAAGCAAGTGTCCTTTCACGTATTGCAGGTTTGTTTTCTGGACGTGGATACAACATTGAGTCATTGACGGTTGCACCGATTCCTGATTCTAAATATTCACGTATTACCATCGTAACTGCTGGATCGGTTCGCGTGGTAGAGCAAATTACCAAACAGCTTCATAAACTGATTCCGGTTCTAAAAGTGTATGAACATGCTGATTTAGTAGAGACAGAGATGGCA
>JBFYRD010000240.1:0-2831 GCA_041302405.1 Sulfuricurvum sp. | reverse complement strand
CACGATTGCCGGTGAAATCTTTTTCCGGAGTTGGAACAGTGGCAGGGGGAACTACAACCGCTATAGGCATTTCATTAGTAGGGGCGACTGATGGTGGCGTTGCGGCTAGTTTTGGGATAGTATTCTCCGAAATAGCGATATGTACAGGACTGTCATTATGGTCTGTCGGCGAGGAAGCGGTTGAATTCAGTGAAACAGGTTGTAGTTTCGTAGTAGAGGGTTTTTCTATGGGTGTCTGAGGTGCTGAGAGAATACTCCATTCGATAATAAGTGCAGCTAATGCTACGAGTACCAAGATCGTTCCGGTAATAAAGAGCGAGAGTCGAATCATCCGACGACGGCGCATAGCGCTGCAACGTGCTACAAGGTTGTCAAAATTATTAATCATCGAGGAGCTCCGCATCTATGGCTGCCATGGTTATTGTACATTGTGAGGGGCGAAGGTATTTGGTTTTGCCGTTAACATTGGTGTAGTGGAGCAGATGAAACAAGTGGTGAAAAAGTTTCTTATAATTTCGAAAATTTCCATGGCTTATTTGATGGGCTTGTTTAATCATTTTAGGAGAAATCTCATCAATGATTTCGGAAAATCCGATCCGCAATAATTCGCGATGAAGATAATTTTTCCCTTCGATCGGGGTGAGCGGGGTAAGTTCAATCACTTTGTGCGGTCGGCTTTTAAAGTGGGGTGCGCGTAAAATGGCTTCACCCTCTGTTTTATGCATGGCCAGCATAAACCAGAATGCTTTTGAGTCAGCGAGAATGCGGATAAATTCCCTCATCTCTGTACTCAGCAGCTGCGCCTCATCGATCATAATAACATGATCACTTGAGAGGTAAAGCTCTATGGCTTGCGTACGGAGTTGTTCGATGTTTTCACCAACAGGTTCTATTCCTTTATGACGAATCAGTTGGTAGAGGAGGTTAATCGGGGTGATAAAAGGGGTCTCTATCAAGATAACATGACGTTGATCCGCCATTGGCTCATACAAAAGATTGAGAAGAAATGTTTTTCCGCTTCCCGGTTCACCGATCAAAAATATGAGTTGGCGGGCAGTTGAGTTTAAAATAGCATGGATTTTTTCAATCGCTCCAAGAGCACTTTGCATTTCAAAATAATCGCGACTCTCTCGCCGCTCTTCGAACTGATCTGCCGCTTCAAGCCATTTAGACATTTTAGTCAAACCGCTTCAGAATGGCATCATCGATTGAGGGGAAAACATCTTGTTTGATTAATGTCGGTGTGATCAAGATAAAGAGTTCACTTTTTCGTACCGTATCGGTATCATTATTGAATAAGCGGCCAAATAAAGGAATATCACCTATTACAGGAACTTTGTTATTGTCTTTCGATATTTTTTTCTCGATGAGCCCGCCGATCAGTACTTTTTGGGAATCTTTTACTTTCACGATAGAGGTCATTTGTTTGACTCGGGTGTCTGGCGGCATCGTTCGTTGCGTTTGAGTTGTTGTGGTTCCCGTAGTCGAACTCGGATTTAGCTCAGATTCGTTTAAGAGCTCACTCGTGATGGGATTGATTCGCATAATAATGTATCCGTCTTCGGTTACTTCAGGGATAATGTTTAACGTGAGTCCGACAAAAACTGAGCCAAGGGTATTGGTTGTCGTGGCAGCTGTTTGGGTGTCAGAAGAGGCAATAGAACCATTTTGGTAAAGATAGCTGAGTTGTTGTCCAACGTTGATAACGGCTGGCTGATTGCTCAGAGTTAAAATTTTTGGGTTTGAGAGGACTTCAACATCGCCGTATG
The DNA here is from genome assembly GCA_041302405.1 of Sulfuricurvum sp. GTDB lineage: Bacteria > Campylobacterota > Campylobacteria > Campylobacterales > Sulfurimonadaceae > Sulfuricurvum. The sequence continues at coordinate 1,062 of JBFYRD010000240.1, read as the reverse complement.
TTTTGAGAAAATTGATCAATCCGGCAGGATTGAAATCGATACCGAATGAATAAACGGGGCCTGATGCTCCGAGTGGATTCAGATTATTGCTACTGTTTTTATAATTAGTAAAATTACCGTTCAACCCTAAATCAAACTTGCTCCAGTTGACTCCGATAGAGCTGAAATCATTGTAAGTGAGCTCGATGAGGTGTGCTTCGAGCATCACTTGTGAATGCATACGGGATTCGAGTTTATTGAGATAGCGTTTCACGCCGTCGATTTGACGTTTCGTTCCTGTGATGGTTACGACGGCAGCATCGCGATTGACCAGCGTTTTGTTAAGTGCATCGTTATACTCTTCATCCACCTGCAAAATTTGCTGGATATGATTTTGGAGCTGATCCCAGAAGGTAAAGGTTGAAATGGCACGTACATTGGTGTAGTCGCTATTTGCTCCGCCATTGCTTCCTGTGCTCCCAGAGGATGAATTTGTACCCGATGTAGAGGTGCTTCCTGTTGTTCCAGTTGTGTTAGCTCCGGTATTAGTGCTCGGTCCAACAGTGATCGATTTAGTTGACTCGGTAACCAACTCAGACATATTGATGTAATCGATATTAAAATTGACCGTGTTGGTATACGAGACTCGAACAACCCCTTTGATTGGATCATAAGTATGAAAAAGGTTATGTTCATCAAAAATAAAGGTAAAAAGTTCTGGAACAGTGTAGTCTTTGATGTTGACCATATCCAGAGGTTGAGAGAGACGCTCTTTTGCCCGGCGATCTTCGAAGACGACACTGATATTACAGGTTTGGGCAACATCGCGTACTAAATCCATGAGGGTGAGAGAACCGCCACGGTTTTGGTATGCGCTTAGGCTAAAGCGTTTGTTCTCGCACACTTCTGCGTGTAAAAAAGGTAAGAGTAGTATAAGTAATAAAAATATTTTTTTCATGGAACATCCTTTGTACCGAGTACGCGGCGGTTTGAGCCGACGCTAATCATAGTGAGGCGATTGCCCTCTTTGAGACCGACGAAATTGTTTTGAATGTAAGTAACTTCTTTGTTATCGACTTTATC
>JBFYRD010000239.1:0-3759 GCA_041302405.1 Sulfuricurvum sp. | reverse complement strand
TGGCTGCGATCAGCAATATCGGAGTAGAGACTACCTCCTTTATGGCGATTTTCGGTGCGGCAGGGCTTGCGATCGGATTGGCGCTCAAAGACACTCTTGCTAATGTCGGTGCGGCAGTGTTGATTATCTTTTTCCGACCGTTTAAGGTGGGTGATTTTATCGAAGCATCAGGGGTGATGGGAAATGTTAAATCGATCAACCTTTTTTCGACAACCCTCACTACTGCGGATAATCGTTCAATCATCATCCCCAATGGGGCATTGATTGCCGGAAACATTATCAACTACACCGGTAACCATACTCGTCGTATCGATATGACTTTTCAAGTCGATTACAAAGATGATTTGCGTTTAGCCAAAGAGGTGGTTATGAATGTGATCCAATCACATGAGAAGGTGCTAAAAGACCCTGAACCTGTGGTTGCGGTGGGGGCATTGGAGCGTGATGGTGTGCAACTTATCGTTCGTCCTTGGGTTGCTGTAGCAGATTACTGGGATGTGATGTTTGAGGTCACAGAATTGGTTAAGCTCGAATTTGACAAACATCATATTACGGTTCCCTTTCCTCAAATGGATTTACATGTCAGAAAAGGGGAATTATGATACAAAAAGGTTTATTTCTCCTCTTTATATCAATGGCAGTGATGGCAGAAGAGACGCCGATAATCACCCATAGCGAGTTTTCCTATATCAATACCAAAGGAAACACGAACACCACTTCTTTGGCATTTGAAGGATCGGCGAAAAAGCAATGGGATCAAAATATTTTTCGTCTCCATGCCAATATGTATAAATCGACTGATAATGGGAAAACGTCTAAAGACAAATGGTCGAGCGAGTTCAACTATGATTACCAAATTTGTCCACGAACCTCAATCAACTACCTCATCGGGTACAGAGAGGACCGTTTCAGCGGGTTTGAGTATCAGTTTTATAGCGGACCGGGGATGGGGGTTAAAGCGATCGACTCCATAAACCATAAGCTTGATTTCCAAGCCAATATCCTTTATGGGAAGGATAAGCCTGAAAATCTTCCTAGCGATGGCTATTTTTCGAGTAAGCTAGGGGCAAATTATCGCTGGCAAATGTTGGATAATCTCAAATTTATCCAAGAAGCGACGTATCGGGTCAATCTCGAAGATACGGAGCAAAACTTTTTTTACAGCAAAACGGCAATCGAAAATAAGATTAATTCAACCCTTTCGATGGGAGTGAGTTATAAAATAGATTACGTTAACACTCCGCCGCCACCGTCGGTTAAAACTGACCGAACATTTTTAGTATCACTGATTATCGACTATTAACATCTTTTTGGGTTTATTATTGATCCAAAATGCCACGGCTGCACCGAGCGCGGCAACTGCTCCGGAAACAAAGAGATAGCTCGGGGCATACTGATATACCATCCCTGCCCCTAATGCCCCCACAAAGCCCCCTAACCCGTACGAAATACCGAAGAAAAACTGTTGAGAAAGGCGACGTGCATGGTAGAGAGAGAATAAAACGCTGATCGCGGCGGTATGAAAAAGGGCAAAGCTAAAGGCATGGAGGCTTTGAGAGACAAAGAGCACGCTCAAGGAGCTTGGAAAAAGGGCGACCAAAAGCCAACGCAGTGCTGTTATAAACGCGGTTATCCATAAAAGGGCATGAAGATTGCGCATCAGCAATTTACCCTGAAAATAAAACATTATGATCTCAGCAATTACCCCAAAGCTCCATAACCATACACTCATCTCCAGCGAAACACCGTGATCGGTGGTATAGATGGTGAAAAAATTATAAAACGGCCCAAAACTCACTTGCATGAGGAAAAACCCGATCCATAGGGGAATATGCTCTTTGATTGAAAAACGGCACGCTTCATTGGAAGCATTACACTCATTGGAGGGAGTTTTCCCCTCTCTACGTCCAATCAGTGCTCCAAACAAGAGAGTTGAGAGTGCCATAGCAATCAAAAATCCGATCCCAACGTAAGCAGAGGTGAGATAGTTGACCAAAATGAGGGCAACGGCAATAAAACCGATTGAGCCAAAAAGGCGTATTTTTCCATATCGCTCTTTACCGATATGTTCCAAGGCGATTACCTCGATATAAGGAAGAATCAATGCAATCCCGATCCCAAAGAGGATATTGACACCCAGCAGAGGCCAGAAATGCTCCAGTGCAGGATAAAATCCAATGGCACCCAGTGTCATAACCCCAAGAGCGGTAAAAAAGGTTTTTTGACTAAGGCGAAACCCTTTGAGAAACAAAAATGGGATGGCGAATCGTACCAGAGGAGCCGATGCGAAGATGATACCGATAGCTGAGGGCTCATATCCTAGCATGGAGAGAATTTTCGGGACAAAAATAATATGGACCCCGATTAGGGCAAAATAGAAGAAATAGAAAAGGGCGATTAAAACAGCCACGTTAGGCTTCACGTATCACGGCAGTGCCGCTAAGCAGATCGTGGAGCGCGCGCTTATCTCTGCGAAAGAGTCCGATAAAAAATCCAACGAGAGTGATGAGGGAGATAAAATAACCGATAAAACGGAGTGTTAGTTTTAAAACAGAGGCATTTTTAAGCGTTTTTGCGTCCACAACACGAATACGGGCAAGCTTTTTCCCCGGTGTTTGACCGCTCATGTGCCAAAGCGATACGTAAGTAATCAAAAACAGGGTTATTTGGGTGATAGAAGCGATAGGATTAGGAGGATTGCTCTGGGCTTTTGGATCATGTACCAACACATCCAAACCACTTGCACTGTGCATTTGATCGTATCCGAAGATCGCCATAGTGATGAGAGAGATCGGCAATCCGATCATAAAGATATCGGTGATAAACCCTGCTGCACGAGGCCAAAAAGGGGCAAAGAGTGTTTTTGGTTTTTGGTTTTGCGGATAAGATTGTTTTTTAGTTTTAAGGGTGCGCCATCTCATGTCAATATTGTAGCTTGTTATGAATTAAAGCGCACCAGTGCGCTGAGCATTCTGCTGAAGAAAACTTAGCGTTAGCGCAGCCTTAGGGATTTTATTCCTAAGGCGTTAAATTTTAATGATTACCATTCGTTTACCAATTTGATTCATAATTCTCCTATCCCGATTGACCGCAGCAAGTCAATAGAGATTTTTTTCATTCATCACTCACTCCTTAAGTTTCAAAGCATCGGCGAGACTCCTTACTCGCTGAGCCTCTTCTATAACACTAAGCAAACAAAATCTCAAAAACAAAAAAATAAAGTAATTTTATGAAGTGTGGCTAACACGCTATGCGTGTTAACGTTTGAGCCCGATAAGGGTTTCGAGAAGGGTATCAGAAGTGGTAATCGTTTTACCGTTAGCTTGGTAACCGCGTTGGATGATAATGAGGTTCGTAAGCGATTTAGACAAGTCAACGTTTGATGCTTCGAGTGCCGAAGATTGCATAAATCCGCGTCCTGCCGTTGCTGCCGTACCGATGATCGGATCACCGGAGTTGGCGGATTGGAGATACACGTTTCCGCCATCGCTCACTAACCCTTCGTTATTGGAGAATTTCGCCATCCCGATTTGTGCCAAACCAAATGAACGTCCGTTAGAGAATGAACCAACTAACGTACCGCTTTGGTCGATACGGATACCGACGAGATCTCCACCCGGGAAACCGTCTTGGGAAATACCGCTGGTAGCAGAGTCGTTATCTAAACTGGTACTACCATCAAACGCTCCGATTGATCCGAAATTGAGATTGACCGCCTGGTTTGGTGCCGCACCGTTGTTTGGAGAGAAGTCAATACTT
>JBFYRD010000238.1:0-2960 GCA_041302405.1 Sulfuricurvum sp. | reverse complement strand
TATAGTGGGAGGTTTTCGGGTCCTTGACGATCTTCAAAATGTAGATTCCTCCAGTGATCGTCGAGGTGAAGTTCGCTTTAGCCGAGCTCACGGAGCGATTAAAGTCCCCTATGAGTGGATTATTTGAAGATATGGATGGCAGAGCCTTTAAAGTTGCCAAAGAGGGTAGTTTGAAAGTTCAAACAAAAAATCCGCGAAGATATTGTACAAGTCTTATATAGATAAACTGCTTGCTGCGTTTTTTATGGAGAATATCTGTTTATGATTGAAAAAACTCACGTTAATTTTATTTATAATCGATGGGAGCATCATGCTGAACATTCGGGTTATGATATGCTTGTTCCTCAGTTAGGTTCGGGTTTGGCATTAATTGACTATCATGACATAAAAAAAAGGGTAATACCTTGGCGTGTTGCTAATTATTTTGTGGGAAAAAGATCTGGTATTTATCATTATTCACATCATCAGTTCTATGCTGAATTATCTGCTGCCATCAACATGATTTCAGCTCGACAAAAAATCTACCACTTCCTCTACGGAGATTTTGATTATCGTTATCTAGGCCTTCTAGACGGTTTAAATGGCAATCGAGTAGTTGCTAGTTTCCACTTGCCGATATGGAGATTGACAGAATTTGTCAATATTTCTCAGCATTTTTCTCGCCTGGCAGCGGCAATTGTTGTTGGTAAAAACCAAATCCCTTTTTTTGAAAAATATCTTAATTCTAGTAAAGTTCATTGGATTCCACACGGTGTGGACACTTGTTATTTTTCCCCCTTGGAGAAAATTAAAATCGGCAGAAGAAGGATACTTTTTGTCGGTCAGCATTTACGTGATTTTGATACGTTAAAGAAAGTTATTATATACTTCGAGAGGAATAAACCGACTGTTGAAATTGTGATCGTTGTTTCTGATGAAATGAAAGCGGAATTTTCGGGATTTGATTCAGTTAAGGTTTATACCCGCCTAACAGATGATGAGCTCTTGGCGTTATACCAGACTTCAGATCTTATGATGTTGCCAGTTTTGGATGCAACTGCTATGAATGCTATGTTAGAGGGTATGGCATGTGGTTTACCAATTGTAGTAACAGATATTGGGGGAGTTAGGGACTATGTAAATGAATCTTGTGCGGTTTTCGTGCCAAAAGGAGATCCAAAAGCTATGTATACAGCAATTTGCGAATTGTTGTCAGATCATGCGCGAAGGAAAAAAATGGCTGAAAATTCTCGATTTAACTCAGTTCAATTTGACTGGGCGGTTGTAACCCCACTGATACGAGAAGTGTATGCTCAAATAATTAAGTAGCGTTGATCTCGTTTCTATTAAATGGATAGAGAAAAATATCAAATACTTTCACATAAGCATGTGACCAACACTAAATACTCATAGTGTTATCTTCCCCAATTTAGTACGGGTTGGGAGCAGAAAAAATCTGGTATTCTGGATTTCACACTTATACAAGATGGTTGCCTTAGAAATCCAGAGAACTGGAATAGAGAATACAAAATATGCCAAGAGTTAGTGTACTTATGCCTGCCTACAATGGCGAAAAATATATTAACCAAGCTATTGAGAGTGTGCTTACTCAAGAATATCCTGACTGGGAATTAATCGTTGTCAATGATGGGTCAACCGACAACACCGAACAAATAGTCTCAAAAATTAAAGATTGTCGAGTTATTTGTGTTTATCAAGAAAATCGTGGTCAGGCGGCAGCTTTGAACCATGGCCTAGATATTGCGCGCGGAGAATACATCACTACATTGGATGTCGATGATTGGTTTACTCCTAATAGTCTGAATGACCGTGTTGTATTTTTGGACGACAATCCTGAGTTTGATGTTGTTTATGGTGATGGTATATTTTGCGATGAAAGTGGTCATCCGATGAAGCGGTTTTCCGAACTTCGTAATGGGGATGTGCGTGGTGATGTTTTTGATGTTATGCTGTCAAACTCCTTCTTTGGGACCGGGGCAAATGTGATGATTAGAAGAAGTGCTCTTGATGGGCATAACATTCGATATGATGAGTCTATTGTTTGGTGTCAAGATTATGATCTGTATCTGCGGTTGGCTCAAAAATGTCAATTCGGATTTGTAGACGCACTCATGGTTTGGTATCGTGTCCATCGCGATAACATGACTATAACGATGCCATCTGGGCGACGCCGAGAGTCGCTTGTGCGCACCAAGTATAAAGCTTTGGAATCCGTGCGTTTCGCGCGCACACCGATTCCGCAGAAAGTTGATTTTTTTTGGGGTCTTCTTATGCATGATCTTGATAAAGATGTTAAACGTCAAGTTGAACTTATGGAACATCGGCGCTTTCAAGTGTTGCCAAAACCTGAAAAGGCAAGATTGATGCGTTTGTGCGCCTCGAACTATATACCTCTTCGTCAGAATGAAAGAGAAGTGAGAGAAATGTTGAAAAAATCTTGGAAATTATTTCCCTACGATCCTAAAATAGTTATTATGCTTGTCTTCGCTTATCTTAATAAAGGTCCGATTAAGTGGTTGTTCAACATATGGTCGACAATAAAATTGCGAAATCAATCGGTTTCGTCTCCATTTGATCAAAATAATCGATAATCTCCTCAAGAAGGTTTCCTTGCGAATAGCCATTTTTCACGATCTCCCTTCTGGCGGAGCAAAGCGGACTCTTTATGAATCTGTCAAACGATTGTCTCATCGGCATACTGTGGATGTATACACCCTTGATACAGCGGATAATGAGTTTTGCAACTTGAGCGAATTTGCAAGCGCTGAATATGTTTTTCATTTTCTCCCCTCAAGACTCTTTCAGAGCCCTTTCGGGCGGCTCAATCAAATTCAGCGCTGGCGTGATTTGATTAGGCTGGATCTTTTGTCGCGGCATATCGCGGGTGAGATAGACAAAAAAGAATATGATGTTATATATGCTCAGCCATGCATGTGGACGCAGGCTCCTCTGGTTTTGCA
>JBFYRD010000237.1:0-3898 GCA_041302405.1 Sulfuricurvum sp. | reverse complement strand
AATATTGAAAATAGTTTCAAACTCCTCTTTTTGTTTTTGGAGAATTTGCGCCTGATTGCTTAATCTGCCTTCAATTATTTTTTGATCATTAAGAAGCTTTTCATGCTCTTTCATCTCGTGCACAAGTTCAAGGGTATTGGAGGTAAGGGTTCTGTAAATCGACAAAATAATATCAATTAACATTCGTGTTGAACCGCTCATTTGCTCATTCGCACGATTTTTTGCTTCATCGACACTCATCCCATCTCTCAACGCAAAAACGACATACGCCATATGACGATCGGTTTCAAGGATATGCGATGCCAGCCATCTGGCAAGATATTCGAGCGCCTCTTTCGCCAACTCGATCATGGGTTTCTTTTTTTGTTCTTCTTTGAATTTCAAAGCTGCCATAACAAACTGATCATGAACGGCTTGATGTTCACTGTCTAAGGGATCATTCGGAAGATATTGATGCCAAATCGCCTCTTCTGTTTTAAAATGGTAGAGAGTATAACTCGTCAATTCATCAAATATGGCATTAAGCGATTGGGAGTCAGCATTAAAGGCTACTCTGGTTGCTAAATCGTTTAGAATTTTGACGAGTTTACGGTGCTGTTCATCAATCGTTGATAGACCCGTTTCAAAATGCTCATTCCATGGAAAAATATCTATATTTGACATCTCTATACTTTCATACTATTTTCTTACGTAAGCAAACTATCATAGCGCAATACATACCAAATGCCGATAAAAAATCGGCTTTTTTTAATCAACGAATTGACAGAAATGTCGACTTCGAATATTAAATCTCTTTTTTCATTGTAAAAACTTAAAGCTCTTTTTTAATTTTTAAATATTATGATTAAATAATAATTATAAATTTTATAAAAAGGCTTTTTTTATGAAAAGCATTTTCTTGATCGTTTTGTTATTTAATGCAACTATTTGGGGGATAGACAATCGTATCGGAACAGTGGGTTATGGACGTTTACAGAGTTCATTGAACGAAGAGAAAGCAAATGTCTGTTTCAAAGCCCCCGGTGCAGGGAGCAAATACAGGCTTGGCAACGAATGTGAAACGTGGATAGAGCTTGGGTTTTACGATACGATCACTTTTGACAACGGCATTACCATGCACAACCAAATCCGTCCTGTCTTTACGGGTCCCAATAACCGCGAGATCGAGTATCTCAGAGTCGATGAAGCTTATACCGAACTCTCCGGTATTTTCGACAACAGTGTCTCTTTTTGGGCAGGAAGACGATTTTATGATCGCTATGACAGTCACATGAGTGATTACTTTTTTTTCAATATGAGCGGAACCGGTGCAGGTTTTCGCAACCTCGATCTAGGAGGCGTTAAACTCTCTTACAGCTACCTTTTTGATCATGTCGATCCATCTACGATCAGCGGGAGTGATACCGTTTTGTTTGACAGTCATGATATTCGTTTATCCGCTCCTACTGCGAGGGGGGAGTGGACACTCTTTGCCAATGCTATGACCCTTCACGCCCATGAATTTTCCTCTACGGTACATACCGCTACTTCGAGAGGATATGCCCTCGGAACCCTCTACAAAGATACAAAAATCACCCAAGAGCTCTTTGGAATGGAGGGCAAAAACATAACCGGCTTATTTTATGGCGAAGGGATTGCCAAAGGTGCCGGGAGCGTCTCACCTTACTATCAAGACCTTTTTGTCGAAACCATCCTCCAGAGTGGAACAGCTATCAATGAGGCGCAAACATGGCGGTTTATCAACTATAACGATTTTTCCAATGATACATGGGGAATGATGAGCAATTTTGTGTACGAGAGTCGTGATGAAAAAGCGTTTTCAGGTACCAAACAAACTTGGTTCTCAGCCGGTATACGTCCTTATTGGTTTTTTCATCCTAATGCGAGATTGGTTGCAGAATTAGGAATCGATCATGTAAATGATGATATCCATGACACTGCCTATCAGCTGAAAAAAACGACCCTTGCACTCGAAGCAGCGCTTGATCACGGGATATGGAAACGGCCGGTGATACGCCTTTACTATACCCATGCAGATTGGTCAGATAATGCCAAAGGGTTGGTAGGCGGTGACTATTACGCCGATCAAACACACGGAGACAATCTCGGAGTTCAATTCGAATATTGGTGGTAGACGCTATAATAGAACAATAACATAGGAGTAGATAATGTTTAATCTTAATTATAAATTTATATTTTTTACATGTATGAGTCTGTATCTGACGTTTAATGCCTATGCAGAGACAAAAACCATTGCCTTTGCCCAAGATACGATGAGTAATGATTTTCGAAAAGCTCAGGTTTATGAGGTACGAGATGCTCTCTCTAAATATCCTGAGCTGAAATTTGTCTCCTCGGACGCAAAAGGTCAAACCTCTTTGCTCGTCCATCATATAAACGGTTTCATCACCTCGAAAGCCGATATAATCATTGTAGGAACGAATGATGAAAAAGCGGTTGTTCCGGTTATAGCAAAAGCTTACAAAAGCGGTATTCCCGTTATCATCTTAGATCGTGGAATAGCAGGTAGCGATTATACGACATTTATCAATTCCGATAATATTAAAATTGGAAAAATAGGTGCTGAATATATTGCCAAACGGCTAGGTGGCAAAGGAAAAGTGCTCCTGTTTGAAGGGCTTTTAAAAGCAGATGTAACCAAACTGCGTACGAAAGGTTTTATGGATGAAATCGCCAAGTACAAAGGTATCTCCGTTATCAAACGTACCGGCAATTACCTCCGAAAAGATGCGATCATTGAAATGGAAAAAGTGATCGCATCAGGTGAAAAAATCGATGCGATTTTTGCCGAAAGCGATAGTATGGTGAGCGGAGCACGTTCGGCAATGCAACGGCATGGAATAGATCCCTCTTCACTCATCACGATCGGATGCGATTATACCTCTGAAGCGCGTGATGCCATCCGCAAAGGGACACAAACCGGTTCCGTTTTATTCCCTCTTGGGGGAGAAAAAAGTGCCCAGATTGCAATGAAAATTCTCCAGGGCGAAAAAGTTCCCAAACATATTGTAATCCCTGTTAAACTCATTACAAAAGAAAATGTCGATAGAGAGAGGCCCATTTTTTAATGTTTCGAACTTTTTATCACACTTTTAATCTCAAAACGAAGCTTTCATTCATTCTAGTTTTTTCAAGTCTTGTATTATCCCTGATAGCAGGAATTTATTTTGACCATTTTTTACGAAAAAGTTTTCTTAATACCGCTCAAGAGAGAATAGAATACGCATTTTCTCGCATTCAAATCGATTTAGATCAAGTTGAAATCGATCTCAAAAAAGGGATAACCTTTATCCAAGATGATGAGATGTTTTTAGCCTCGGTTGAGCTCATCAATAGCTATCAAGACAAAATGAACTACGACGTTGTGTTACTTGATGAAGAGAAAAAACATATCGCCGATGAACTGCTAGAACGTGTTAAGCTCTCTCACAACAATGATATAGCACTCTATGATTCCCATGAAGAGCTCATCGCATACGTTACTAAAACGCCCAAAGGGTATTATCTCACTTATATCTCTTATGAAGAGGGAAAGCCTGTTTTTTACAGTCGCTATGAAGATGAATACGATTACCTGCCAAGAGCATTCAAACCGCACTCGCTTTTGAACTACAAACATATTTCTTACTATAGCCAAAAAGATCTCGGGCAAAACAGTATCATCACCTATCATCGCTTTAACGACGATCTCGTTCTTAAAGCACATAAAAGCCTTTTTTCACAAAACCAAAAGCATTTGGTCGCCCACATCGAAATGTCCAGGCACATCACTCAAACTTATTTTAAAGCACTTTCAGATGATATGAGAATGAGTCTTTGGAGCAGCGTAAAACCCAAAAGTATGACAACGCTGCACCCTTTGAAAAAAGGTCTATTC
>JBFYRD010000236.1:0-3169 GCA_041302405.1 Sulfuricurvum sp. | reverse complement strand
AAAAAGAAACCCATGATCGAGTTGGCGAAAGAGGCGCTCGAATATCTTGCCAGATGGCTGGCATCGCATATTCTTGAAACCGATCGCCATATGGCGTATGTCGTTTTTGCTTTGAGGGATGGGTTGAGTGTCGATAAGGCAAAAAGTCATGCAAACCTCCAGATGAGCGGTTCAACACGAATGTTAATTGATATTATTTTGTCGATTTACAGAACCCTTACCTCTAATACCCTTGAACTTGTACACGAAATGAAAGAGCATGAAAAGCTTCTTAATGATCAAAAAATCATTGAAAGCAGATTGAACAATCAGGCGAAAACTCTGCAAAAACAAAAAGAGGAGTTTGAAACTATTTTCAATATTTCACGAGACGGGATTGCAATTTTAGATTTGGAATCGAATTTTTTGAATTTCAATGAGGCGTATTTGGTGATGACAGGCTACACTCGAGAGGAGCTTTTGAGCAAATCTTGTATAGGTTTAAGTCGGCCTGAAGATCATGATCGTGCAGTGCAAGCGATCAAAACGGTGATGGAAAATGGATTTGTAACAAATTTTGAAAAAACGTGTGTCGTCAACAATGGGAAACACATTATTATCAATATGGCGATTGCGCTGATGCCAGATGGAAAAAAACTCCTCATTAGCACCAAAGACGTTACCGATGCCAAAGCACAGGAACAAAAGCTTCAGTATATCGCTCATTATGATGCACTCACCGGTTTGCCAAATCGGGTTTTGCTCTCCGATAGACTCCATCTGGCAATGGCTCAAGCCTCCCGTAATCGTACATCGATCGCTATTGTTTATCTCGATTTAGATGGTTTCAAAGCCATAAATGACCTTTATGGGCATGAAGTAGGGGATACTCTCCTATCGATACTCGCTTCACGGATGAAACAGACACTGCGTAACGGTGATACGATCGCCCGTTTAGGGGGAGATGAATTTGTCGCTGTTTTTCCTGATTTGAAAGAACATGAAGATTGCGTTCCGATGCTGATAAGGCTTTTATCGGTCACTTCGCAAACGGTTATGATTGATGGTGTTTCGATGAATGTCTCTGGAAGTTTGGGCGTTAGTTTTTTTGAAGAGGGAAATGATATCGAACCTGATCAGCTTCTACGCCAAGCCGATCAGGCGATGTATCAAGCTAAATTGTCGGGTAAAAATCGCTACCACATTTTCGATGCGGTTCAAGACCGAACGATTCGAACCTATCATGAGAGTTTGGAAGCGATCGAATCAGCATTAAGCACTCAGCAATTTCTCCTCTATTATCAGCCAAAAGTCAATATGAAAACCGGTGAAGTGATTGGGGCTGAAGCCCTTATTCGTTGGGACCATCCTGAAAAAGGAATTTTAGCACCGGGGACCTTTTTACCGACGATTGATGGGCATATTCTATCGGTTCAAGTAGGTTACTGGGTGATCGAAGAGGCGATGCGGCAGATCACTTTATTCAAACATCAAGGGCTCCAATTGCCGATCAGTGTCAACGTTGATGCCCTGCAGCTGCAGCAAGAGGATTTTGTTGCTCAGTTGAAAATCTTGATGGAGCGTTATCCAGAGGTTGGAGCAGGGGATTTAGAATTTGAAATCTTAGAAACGAGTGCACTCGAAGATATTGACGGGATTTCGCAGATTATGCATGAGTGTGAAACGATCGGGATCTATTTTTCACTCGATGATTTCGGCACGGGATACTCATCGTTGACTTATTTAAAACGGCTCCCTGCAAAAATACTCAAAATCGATCAGAGTTTTGTCAAGGGGATGCTTAACGATCCGGATGATTTGGCGATACTCGATGGTATAGTTGGTTTATCGGTTGCATTTCGCCGCCATTTGATCGCTGAGGGGGTAGAGAGCCTAGAACACGGTGAAATGCTTTTGAATTTAGGGTGTGTGAATGCTCAAGGTTATGCTATTGCCAGACCGATGACTCCTGAAAAATTTATGGAGTGGATAAAACTATGGAAACCTGATGAGACATGGCTTAATGCGATCCGTGTCAGTCGTGACGATATCCCTTTGATATTTGCCGAAGTCGAACATAAAGCGTGGGTGGAAAAAATTATCCAATGCATGCATAAGGAACGGATGGAATTTCCTCCGCTTGATCACCAAGCGTGCCATTTTGGAGAATGGCTAAAATCTGAGGGAGATAAGCGCTACAAAGAGGAGCCCGTGTATTTGCAAATGCAACAAGCTCACATGCAAGTACGTCATCTGGCACAGGGGATGATAAAGCAAAAAGATTCAGCTTCTTCAGAGGTTATTCAACCCGCAATCGAGTCTCTGGTAGAAGAGAGTAAAAAACTGATTGCATTGTTAAAAAAATTGTCAACCGAGCGTCAATGATCATCACAAAATCGCCTCCAAGAAATAAGCATGAGTACATAAGTGTATAAATAGATTTGACATAGGAGTTTTAAGAAGAGTGTATGGTAAAATGTTATCATTAAATGCGCCTACGGTTGGCGCCTCTAGAGAACTTGCTCTCAACTGCACTTTCCACCTAATTTTCCCACTTGCCTAAAACCGTCCTCAGTTACGACTTTGGTTGGGCCGAACCACCAAAGGAACCCCTTTATGACATTTACCGATTTAAATCTAAACGCGTCGCTTTTAAAAGCAATCAATGACCAAGGCTACACCACCCCAACCCCTGTCCAAACCCAAGCGATCCCTTTCATTTTAGAAGGGCGCGATATGCTTGCAGGGGCACAAACCGGTACCGGTAAAACTGCCGGCTTTACCCTCCCGATGCTCCAAATTCTCAGTGAGCAAAAAACCCCTAAGAATCATCGTAAAATCCGTGCGCTTATCCTCACTCCGACACGTGAACTTGCGGCGCAAGTGGCAGAGAGTGTTAAAATCTATGGCAAATATCTCCCTCTTAAAAGTGCCGTTATTTTTGGCGGTGTGGGGATCAATCCCCAAATAACGATGCTTCGCAACGGGATCGATATCCTCATTGCCACTCCGGGACGTTTACTCGATCACGTAGGGCAGGGGACAGTTGATTTGAGTGCGGTAGAGGTGTTTGTCCTCGATGAAGCCGACCGTATGCTGGATATGGGTTTTATCCGCGATATCCGTCGTGTGATCACGATATTGCCAAAAGTTCGTCAAAATCTTATGTTCTCCGCAACCTATTCTGATG
>JBFYRD010000235.1:0-6068 GCA_041302405.1 Sulfuricurvum sp. | reverse complement strand
CGGTACTCTTCCTTTTAAATCGGTTTTTATTCCGCCGATAGCGTAATGAAACGCCGGAGAGATCGGAACTCTCTCTTTTGGTAACTGAAATCCTAAATCATTGAGCGATTTATATATATTTGGGAAACGCTCTTTAAAATATTCTGATTCGAAATCTTCGCATGAAAGATAGACTTGCTTGTTGCTCCGTTTTTTATAATCGAAAATAGCGCGGCTGACGATATCACGCGGCGCTAATTCACCTCTGGGATCATACTCGAACAAAAAGCGATATCCGTTTTCATCCACTACGTGCGCCCCTTCTCCCCGTAATGCTTCTGAGAGAAGCTGTTTTCGCGCCCAGTTGTTTGCCACAAATACCGTCGGATGAAACTGCATCATCTCCATCGATTCGAGTTCAATCCCTTTTTCGATACAAATCCCGTGAATATCCCCGCTGATGGTCGAAGCATTCGTATGATATTCATACAAAGACCCCACTCCGCCGCTGGCGATAATGACATTATCCGCCAAAATAATTTTCCGTTTTCCCTCACTCATCACTTCAACACCGCAACACTGATGGTTCTCAATCAACAAATCGATAACGGTCGTATCGCTTAGCATCGGATGAGGATTTTGGTTGAGTAAAAAGAAATGAAGATGTCTCCCCGTCGCATCCCCTCCGGCATGGAGAATCCGACTGCGCGAGTGGGCTGCCTCTTTTGTGTAGAGCAGATTTCCCTCATCATCTTTATCAAACAAAAATCCCCGCTCGATTAAATCACGGATTACCGTTTGCGAATTTTCACTCAGCAGATGCACCGATTCACTGTTGCACATCCCCGCACCCGCGTCCAACGTATCTTGGATATGCAGCGGTATATCAGCGTCATCATACGCGGTACTCACTCCCCCTTGGGCGTAGTAGGTATTACACTCCCACGGATAAGATTTGTTAATTACCAATACTTTCAACGATTTTGGCAATCCAATCGCTGCGTACAGTCCTGCAACACCTGAGCCGATAATAACAACATCATAACGCAACGGAAGAGTTCTCTTTCGGTGATGGTTTTTCATAATAAGGTGGCGCTTTGTAGCCACATCCGCTCACAAGCCCCATCAATAAGGCTATCGTGCAGATCATCATCCATTTTTGCGCCATGACGCTCCCATCCCTCTAAAGTTATTGTAGTTGGATGGTATAATAGCTACCATAAATTTGAGATTAAGAGTTCTGTAATGATCGATACAATTCGCTCTTTGCCACAATGTGCGGGGATTTACCAATATCTGGATGAAAAGGGGAGAATCCTCTATATCGGAAAAGCCAAAAATCTCTCCAAACGGGTCAAAAGCTATTTTAATCTCACCCCTACACTCACCCCAAAATCAACCCTATCCCTTCGAATCCAAAAAATGCTTTCAGAAACGGTTGGGTTTCATTACATTATTGCGCGTAACGAACATGACGCGCTTATCTTAGAAAATTCACTGATAAAACAGCTCAAACCAAAATACAATATTCTTCTGCGTGATGATAAAACCTACCCTTATTTATATGTTGATCTTGAAGAATCTTATCCCCGTTTCGAACTCACCCGTAAAATTATCAAAGGGAAAAGGGTTCGCTACTTCGGCCCTTTTTCCGTAGGAGCGCGTGATATTCTCGACTCACTCTACGAACTTCTTAAACTGGTACAGAAAAAAAGCTGTCTTAAGGGGAAAAAAGCCTGTCTCTTTTACCAAATGGAGCAATGTCTCGCCCCTTGCGAATTTCCGGTAGATCCAAAGATCTACCTTTCGATGGTTAATCAAGGGATAGCGTGGATTCAAAATAAACGTCTTTTGATTCGAGAACTTGAAACAAAAATGGAGTTTTATTCCGAATCACTCCGCTTTGAAGAAGCACTTATTTTACGCGATCGGATCGAGCGGATCAGTAAAAGTGAAATATCCTCACAAATCGATTTGGCTTCTACCGATAACTACGATCTCTTCGCAATAGTTGCAGAGACAACACGAGCCTGTATTCTCCGTCTGTTCATTCGTGAGGGTAAAGTGGCCTCAAGTACCTATGATTTCCTCCCTATCACCCCATATTTTTCGCTCGATGAAGCGTATGAGCGGACACTGATCGGGTTCTACGGATCTGAAAAACCTCCCATCATCGCCCCGATTTTAACGGCACATTCATTTGAATCACACGAATGGGTAGTTGAACACCTTAGCGCTCTTTTTGGCAAAAAAGCCCAACTAGAAGTACCGCAAAGGGGAGACAAAAAAGCTCTCATCGATCTTGCCCTAGCAAACGCACATGAGCTTTTACGAACACCACAGCCTTCCAATGATACTTTACTAATGCAACTTCAAGAGTTATTTCATCTCTACACGCTTCCAAGACGGATTGAAGTCTTTGACAATTCTCACCATGGAGGCTCTGCTACTGTAGGTGCCATGATCGTATACGATGAGGGGCATTTTGATAAAAAAGGATACCGAACCTACCATCTTCACGAACGAGACGAATATGGACAGATGAAAGAGATACTGACACGCCGTATCGAAGGTTTTGATCAAAATCCTCCCCCTGATTTATGGATTCTCGATGGCGGCTCGACGCTCAGAACTTTAGCTGTCGATTTACTCGAATCGCATGGAGTTCATCTTGATATTATCGCCATCAGCAAAGAGAAAATAGATGCTGTGTCCCACCGTGCAAAAGGTTCTGCCCGTGATATTCTCCACACTAATGATGACACCCTCCGATTAGAAAGTTCAGATAAACGGCTTCAATTTGTCCAGATGCTTCGCGATGAAGCGCACCGAAGTGCGATCACTTTTCACAAAAAAACCAAATTAAAACAAGACCAGCACTCCAAACTTCTTTCAATTTCGGGAATATCACCTCCTAAAATTCAAAAACTGCTCGATTATTTTGGTACTTTTGAAGCAATCAGAAAAAGTGATTTTGAGGGACTTTGTGAGGTTATTGGAGCAAAAGATGCGAAAAGTATCCAAAATTTTTACAAAGAAAGCGCGTCTAAGTAATCTTTTATGGAGTTTATGCCATATTCCACTCCTTATGTTTTCAGCAGTTTTTTAGTTAAGGGGCAAAGTGATGGAACATCCGATTCCAATTGATGAAGAATATTTTTTTGAAGGACGTGCAATTGTCAGTGAAACAGATACCCAAGGTTTCATAACATTTGCCAATCGCAAGTTTTGCGAAATATCGGGTTATACCGTCTCTGAACTGATCGGCGAACCCCATAATATAATTCGTCATCCCGATATGCCAAAAGCTGCTTTTGCACAAATGTGGAAAACAATTCAATCAGGTACCTTATGGCATGGATTAGTAAAAAATCTCCGCAAAGACGGGCGCTATTACTGGGTTGATACCGAAGTGACTCCGGTCTATGACGGTGAAGGTAAGCTCAAAGGATACATGGCAGCGCGCAAACCGGCTTCTCGCAAAAACATCGAAGAGACTGCAGCGCTGTATCACAAGATGATAGAACAAGAAGAATAGGGGGTGATGAGTGCTATTTTATAATCATAAACATGAGTTCATAGGCATTGACGAAGATGGTCTTAAACTTTTAAACTACGAAACACTGGAAGATTTACTAGAGGTGTGTGGTGATGTTGCGGATCTTTTTGCCAAAGAACCGGGATATATTCATAACTTTAAAAGTTTTGGCTGGATTGATTTTTTACTTCATGCTGATTCTGATGCCCGTTCTGCCATCGTTCATGCGCATGGCAGAACTTTTTCATGTACTCTAAGTGTCCATAGTCTTCATCTCTGTGCTGAACCTCAGAGCAACGGCTACATTATTGATATGACACACGTCAAAACCATAACTGGTGATGATGTCAAGCCTCATGCGGTTACCCCAAAACTTCAAACGGAGACGGTACCTGCACCTTCCATTGAAGAGTCCCCTTTTAAACAATCACATGATGTTCTTCCTGATTATGGGCACCTTACACCAACAGCGCTCAGTGAGCCGGGAATATTGGATGTTCCTCTCTCCGAATCTACTTTCGAACCAGTCGAAACAGAAGAAGATTTTTTTGCCAAACTCGCCCTTCCTCTCAACGAAGAAGAGTTGCATGAAACACTCCCGGAAGTACCTCTTGCTCCCCTGCCAACCAATAAACAGCCAATGCTTGGGGATGTCCATTACAGCGCCGAAGAAAAAGGGTTCTTAGAAAACCTGCACGTCGATAAATCCTATAAATTTGACCCTAATGTTGCGGCACATGAACTAGGTCTTCCTGTCGATTTAATCCAAGAGTTTATCGGTGACTTTATTCAACAAGCTTATGAATTTAAAGATGAGTTATTCGAAGCGGTTCTCAAAGGGGATACCAACAATATTAAGATTCTTTCCCACAAACTTAAAGGGGTAGCTGCTAATCTGCGCATCGAAGATGCTTTTGAAACCCTCAGTATTATCAATACTTCAAATGATTCTATTGAGATCGAAGCAAATCTCAAATATTTCTTTACTATTATCGCGAAATTAGAGGGAAAAGAAGTTTCAACAGCGCCGGAAGCACCAAGAGTCCAAGAGGAAAAAGTGATCGAAACGCCAAAGAGTGCCCCAATCACCCTTGATGATGATATCTATAACTTGGTTCTCAAAGAAGATTCAATTCCAGTATTCCAAGAAGAAGAAAAAAGTGTTGAAGAGCCTGTTTTTGAAAAAACATTTTATGAAGATTTATCCGAAACCGTTGATGCTGTTGAGGAAGAAATTCTCGTTCCAGAGACCCCAATGGAAGTTACTGGACCTACCTTGCATTGTGATAAACACTTTATCGCAGGGCAACTTGGGATTGAAGATGACTTTTTTGATGAATTAATTGAGGAGTATAAAACAGATGCTCTCTCTGCTGGAGTGGCGATTACTGCTGCGATTGGTGCGTTTGATACGCATGCGTGGAAAAAAGCCGCCAGTCATCTCAAAGGGATCAGCGATAACTTACGCTTAAATGAAATTTCCGATGAATTGGCAATTTTATCGCAAACCAATGATGCACAAGAAGCTAATAAAGCCTCAAAACGCCTTAATAACTTGCTTCAACAACTGTAAAAAATAAGAATAGAGGAAACCCCATGGAATTAGGACTTAGAAATCGACTCCGCCTCATCAGTCTCTTACCCATTCTGATACTTTTCACCATTGCAAGCTACTTCGTTTACAATGCCTACAATTCTTACAAAGGAGCCGGTCAGCTCCAAGTAAGACTCGAAGGAAACAAACAGCTTAACGATCTCATTAATAACCTTTCACGTGAACGTGGAATGACCGTAATGTACATGGGTAACGCTTCAGCAGCAACCTTGAAATCACTTCATGCTCAACGTGCTATTGTAGATCAGAAAATTGAATCGTATCAAAAGCATTTGAAATCACTCAGTCATCTTAATGCTGAGGAAGCTTCCAATGCAGCTTCTGTGTCAAAATTGATCACTACCCTTCAAAAAGGTATTCGCGAATCTCGCCCCCTTGTAGATAACGGAACCGCTAATTTTGATAAAATTTTTACCGATCTTTACGGAAACTCCGAAGAACAACTGATCAACGAGCTAGCTAATCTTGCAAATTTGCATTTTGACGAAGAGGTCAACTCCCTCTCTTCAAGCTATCTTTCACTCGTGCGTGCGAATGAGTACAGCAGTATTGAACGTGACTACATTACCTATGTTCTCGCACGTGCTACTCCTCTTGCCGAAGAAGAACTCAATCGATGGATTTCACTCATTGCAAAAGCCGATACCTTTAATCTTGAAGGGATCAGCAATAAAGCGATTCAAACCGAACTAAAAACTTCTTTATTTAACGAAGATAACAGTGAACTCTATCTCGATATCACGACCGAACGTACCAGTATTTTGCAAGCGTCCGCAAGCGGAGTTTATGAAAGCCAATCAGGTGTATGGTTTGCGATGATTTCTGAGAAAATCGATGCGATCAATACTGCAGAACAAATATTGATTGAAGCGATGGACAAACGGGCACTTGTCGTTCAAGAGGAAGCCGTTCAAATTCTCATCATTGCAATCGCTG
>JBFYRD010000234.1:0-3151 GCA_041302405.1 Sulfuricurvum sp. | reverse complement strand
TGAGTGCTTTGAGTTTTTGCCCGCTGAGAGATTCTCCAAATATCGGAGACTCTTTTACCATTTCATTGGTGATTTGGTGAATGGCTGAGGCTGATGGGGGGATTTTTTTTCCGGGATTAATCTGTTCGTAATGGGTCTCTTTTCCCGTAATCATACCGACAGAACAGATACGATCATTGAGTTCTAAACCGGTCGTTTCAACATCGATTATCAATTGCACGCTTCTATCCTTAAACGGCTTGATCGACGTATCATCATCACTAATGCAATGATCCCTGAGAAAAGAATCATCAACGTTACGCTCCAAGGGTTAAACCATCCCAGCCAAACACTTCCCCCAAAAATAACTTTGTGCGCAACAATGAAAATAATAGCTTGTGCCGCATTAATCCAAATGATTGCAAAAAACCATTTTCTCCAGAGCTTTAAGTAGGGTTTTGATTCAAAGGTAAAAATAGTCTCTTCTTTACAATTTACAAGTACTAATTTTCTTTGTTCTACACATCGGTAGAGGATACTTTTCAATGCACTAACCAATGCAATAATAAGACCGAGTCCATATCCAACACTCAACCAAAAAAGCCAAATGGTCTGAAGGGCTTGCATTCTTTCATGATTAAGTGACGCAAAGCCTTTGAGGGCATAAACAACAAACGTAACCAATGTCGCAACCCCAACAGCACTCACCGTTGCAATCAAAATAAACGCTGTAGCCCATCGCACCCAAAGGGTGAGATAAAACTTACTCATTCACCTGCTCCCTCACGGCCAATCTGAGATTGTGATAATGCTCCAGTGTACGAAAACTTTTTTCAAAACGCCAACTAAGTACAAAAGTGATAATCGATTTTTTCAATGCTGCACTCACCTTTTCAGCACGTCCGAAATAACCCAAAGAGATATTTTTATTTTTTACATTGGCATTTTTATCATAAATAATAGCGATAATTTGAGCATATTTACCCTCTTTTACCGACCCTAAATCTTCATCCGACAAAGAAAATCCGGATAAATTAATCGCTTTAAAATGAAACAAATCATCAAAACTTTCCACTTTCGTTTGAATCCCTAGTTCTTGATAAAGTTCTTCTAGCTCTTTTAGATTACGTTTACGTTCCAACTCATAACTGGAGATTTGTGCCGTCAGGTTTTTTAAACGATCCAATGCTGAACTCATCACAACTCCTCGAAAAAATATCTTTCATTTTACCTCACTCCACCTATAAGTGAACTCAAAAATCATAATTCAAAATAAAATTGTGGATATTCATCCCATTTTTTCGGTAAATATAGCTGTATCCTGATTCTTGATAGGTTTCGCCTCGTGCTACTTTACGCGCAATCAAATATTCAGCACGCAACCCTTTTAGGGCACCTTGAAAACGGTAAAATAAATCAATATTCCACTGTGCATAACTTGGTGTACCGTATTTGTTGTATCTCCACTCTTTGGGATCACTTTTATCATATTCGCCATAACCCGCCAGCATACTCAACCCTTTTATTCCATAATTAGAAAAATCGTGTTCTACTGTCACAAGCCACGCATGAGAATTTCCGCTGCCATCACTTCGCTCCCGTTTTTGAAAAGTATAGAGAGGTTCCTTCCCCCACTCTCTAGGAAATAAGAACCTCCCTCGATCGGTTGTACGGTTATAGGCTAACGTAACTCGCGATGTTTGATACTCCAGTGCAAACTTTGCCCCATACGTCATACTTTCCTCATCCTTAGCCATATAAGATTTAGCTTTTTGCACATCCGTTGCAGCTTCACTATAATCTTCGTTATTTCCCCCGTCTCCTACTTCAGATTCATAAATCCCCTGCACGCCGTAGATAAATGTGAACGGATCACTTTTTTGAGTATAGAGGGCTTCGATGTAGCCGAGATTAAAAATGTTTTCTACATAGTAATCCCAAAGATCAATCCGTAATGCAGATCTTTCATAACAAAGATTAGCGACAAAGACACCCTCTGAAGAGGTGTTAGCGTAGTAATTTCCATTCACGCCATCTACGCTTTTCCCCAGTTCATATCCATAACCGAGTGAATCTTCGACATCCTTCCAATCGGGTGTACTACGGTTCCAAAAAGCGTTGATAAAACCGCTTTGGATACTCCAGACAGAATCAACTTTTACTTTAGCCCAAATTCCTTGTTCTAATGTCGGAAGCATTCTCCCATCCTGTGGGTTGATAAAAGGGGTATCCAACTTGAAACGACCGATATTCAATGCTAGATTTTCTCCAAGATAACTTAGATAAGCTTCTCCAACCCCTGCAACATGATTATTATCCAAATTCGTCGTATCTACCAATCCGGCAACGTAGCGCGATCCTTTATTTCCTGCTAAGGGTTCGAGCCTATCCGATGAGACATTATCCTTCAAAAACCCAGAACCGTATATTCCAAATACCCCATGGATATTATTCCACTGCGGGGTTTCATAACGTATTTTTCCACCGATAGCTGTTCCTGAATTATCCAATAATGGATCTTGATTATCTTCCATCATCGAATACAAACGTAGCTGTGTCTGAAATTTCCCCCACGCTCCTTGTTGTGCAAACAGATAAACTGGATATACGGCTAAAAAACACACCAAAAAATGGATCTTTTTCACCTCTCACCCCCTGAAATTTCAGATCTTTTAAATATTATTACAGAATTTAACTAAGTCTACTTTATAATTCCTCTTAACATTCTATATTTCGGGATTACAATGAACTATTTGCGTATTCAAGGCCCTACTAAACTGAACGGAACTGTCACCATTTCAGGTGCTAAAAATGCGGCATTGCCGCTAATCACATTAACCTTGTTGGGACACAATCCTATCACTATGCGCAATACCCCTGAAGTCGCTGATATTAAAACCCTGCTAAAACTCCTCGGTAACCTAGGCGCAAACTATACACTAGAAGATCATGTTCTTAAAATTGACACCTCAACGGTCAACCATACGATGGCAAACTACGACATCGTTAAAACGATGCGCGCCTCCATTCTTGTTTTAGGACCGTTGCTTGCCCGTTTCGGACACTGTGAAGTTTCTCTTCCGGGGGGATGCGCTATCGGTCAACGTCCGATCGACTTGCATCTCAAAGCGATGGAAGCGATGGGTGCTACTATCACTATTCACGCGGGATA
>JBFYRD010000233.1:0-2870 GCA_041302405.1 Sulfuricurvum sp. | reverse complement strand
GAAGATTTCAAAAAAGAGCACCCATGCATTTGTGATTTTTTCGAAAAAATCGATGAAGACGGTTTTATTTACGACAAAAAGAACGGTTCCAACTGGCTTCAGCTCATTTTAAATACAGCACGCACCGATCTAAAAGTGAAAATCAAACGCAATGATGAAATAAGAACCTTTCATATTATGGCCAATGCATTGGACAGTGATGAAACAATATATGTTGTATCCCTAAACGATATTTCCGCTATTGATGAAGCCAAAGAGAAGTTGCGCCAAGCCCTCTCGGATGAAATACAGTATAAGGTGAGCAGCTCGCGAGTCATTCATCAATTCTCCAGCGTGTTAGGTGTTGATGTTTTCGTACGGCAGCTGATGGATCAGATGAAACGTCCCCTTAACTCGATCAACCATTTATATCATCAGATCGTTGAGAACATCCCAGATAGCAGTGATCACCATCTTTATCTTCAACAGTTTCAAATCGAAAAAGAGAATGTCTTAAATGATATCCACTTTTTAAAAGAGTTTTTTATTCCGCAAAAAGAGGAGCTTATCAGCGTCTTCGGTGCAACAGAAAAAATTGCTCTCTTATTAACGCAATCAAAAACATTTCCAATAGAGATCGAAGTAATAGGGGATCAGGATGCCACCTATCTTGATAAAACAGGACAATTTTACCAATTGAGTTTACTATGGATGATATTTTTTGTTCGGGTCGCTCAGGGTGCACAGCTCAAAAATATGAAATTACAGATCGAAATAAAAAAAGAGGAGAACGCCATTGTTCTCAATATCACCCATCCGGGTACAGAATCGGTATGTCAGGAGATTGTAAAATGTGAATCGGCGATTATTGATCCATCGGGTCATACACATATGTTGAATGATACCTTCCATGTTTTTAAAGGGTTTCTCGAAGAGATATACCATGGTAGTTTTCAAATTAACGCTGATATGTGTAAGATAATTATACGCTGATGCAAAATCCACTATTATTAGAAAACGTATCCGAGTGGTTTGAGCAATGGATGATGCCATTGCCGGTACCGGTGATCATTACCGATCATGATCTAAAAGTACTTCGTATCAACGAAAAAGCCCAATCCGTTTGTCAAGTCAATGATTATCAGCCCAACTACCTAGAAAATCATTTTAAACCTGTTTTTCTCCCGATGCTTCTTAACTTTAAAGCGCAACTCACACAACAATTTTATGCCCAAGTCGATCTAAAATTAGATGATATCGGTGAGAGCAGACTCATCGGGCATAGATTTGAGGGGGAAAAACCCTTTTTTATGATTCTTATCTTCCCCGACTTTTATAAAGAACGTTACAATGTACTCAACACTAAACTCCATCTATTGCTTGAGCATTTCAATGCCGGTATTCTGATCACCGATAGGGATTACAAAATCATAGAGGTAAACACTGCCTTTAAAAAAATAACCGGATATGACGCCGAAGATGTAATAGGTAAAATGCCCTCTATCTTAAAATCGGGAAGACAGGGTGCCGATTTTTACAAAAAGATGTACACCGATATTGAGGACAACGGTATTTTTGAAAATGAGTTGGTTGATCGGACAAAAAGCGGTGAGCTTATACATGTCCGTTCTACAATATTTCCTATTAAAAACGATTACAAAGATGTGACCAATTACATCGGCATACTCGAAGATATCACTGAACTAAAATTTTTAAGAACCAAACTCTTAACTACCTCCTTTAAAGACCCATTAACCGGCGTCTATAATCGAGAATCATTTTTAAACGTCTTAGAGATCAAAATCGATGTATCGAGCGAAGAGAATCAAATCGCCCTCCTCTTTATCGACCTCAATAAGTTCAAACAGGTTAATGATACCTACGGTCATCAGTACGGTGATTTGGTTTTAGCAAAAGCTGCTAACCGAATCAAAAAAATTCTACGTTCCAATGACATGATCGGTCGCTATGGCGGAGATGAATTTCTCATTTTACTGGAGAGAATCAATGAAGAGACGGCTAAAGCAATAGCTCATAAAATCGATGAAGCCCTAAGCCGCCCTTATGAAGTAGATGAGCAAATTATCGATTTTACCTCTGCCAGTATCGGTATCGCACTCGCCCCAAGAGATGCAAAAAAAATGTCTGAACTCATAGAGCGTGCGGATTCTGCCATGTATGAAGCGAAAAAATCATCTCACTCCAACCGTGTTTTTATGGCTAAAGATTTTGTTATCGACAAAGCAAAAGATAAATCTATTCGTACGGAACTCTTGAGTGCTGTGGGCAGTGAAGAGTTCTTTATACGGATACAACCTATTATCGATATGCAAACTTCTAAAGTCGTTGGAGGAGAAGTGTTGGCAAGATGGCTAAACCTAACCTTTAATAACGTTACTCCCGATATATTTTTTACCTTGGCTGAGAAGTTAGGAGTTGAGAAAAAAATCGATTCTCATATTCTTAACTTAACAGTCAATTTTTTACAAAACAACCCCATAGACAAAGAAATCTTTATAAACGTCAATTTTTCAGCTACTCAATTTGGAGACATCCATCTAATCGATAATATGCGTTCCCTGTTGGAAGCTACTCCTGTACTGAAAAATCATTTAGTGGTTGAGATTACCGAACATGTCATGATGAAAAACATGGAACTAACCTCTGAGTATTTGTACGCACTTAGGGAGATGGGGATTCGAATCGCAATTGATGATTTTGGAACCGGTTTTTCATCGTTGGCGTATCTCAAACATTTTGAAATTGATTTTTTAAAGATTGATATCAGTTTCATTCAGCAAATCGAAGATAACCACAAAGATAGAGAAATTGTCCAAACGATTGTCACCTTAGCAAATGCTATCGGTGCAAAAACAATTGTAGAAGGGATT
>JBFYRD010000231.1:0-2811 GCA_041302405.1 Sulfuricurvum sp. | reverse complement strand
CGCGGATTAAACATTTTGGCTTTGATCTCTTTTTTAATCTCTAAACCAATCGCTAAGATCTCTAGGATCTCTTCTTTGGTATAATCTTTTAATGTTAAAAAGTGTCTCACGGTCGTCCTTCGATACAAAAAACAATCATATCATAAAAAAAATTCATTAACAATTCTGCCTCAGCAGAGGCAAGCTTCAGTGCCTTAACGGCTAGTGTAGTCAAAAGGATTTTATTCCTTTGGCGTTCAAATCAAGATAGTAGGTGGGCTACTTCTTTAGTGTGGTAGCTGATGATGATATCGGCACCGGCACGTTTAAAGCCGATCATTGTCTCCATCATCACACGGTTATAATCGATGAGTCCAGCCGCACCCGCGTGTTTAAGCATCGCATACTCACCGCTCACATTATAGACTGCTAACGGCAAAGTTGTCGCTTCACGGATATCGCGGATAATATCCAAATAAGCAAGTGCAGGTTTTACCATGAGTATATCGGCACCTTGAGCTTCATCAGCCAAACTCTCTCGAATCGCCTCGCGACGATTGGCAGGGTCCATCTGATACGTCGAGCGATCTCCAAAACTTGGAACCGATTCAGCCACATCGCGAAACGGTCCGTAATATCCGCTCGCAAATTTAGTCGAGTAGCTCATAATCGGAAGATTGACATACCCCTCACTATCAAGAGCATCTCGTAAGGTCGTAATAATTCCATCCATCATCCCTGAAGGTGCGATCATATCTACCCCTGCACGCGCATGAACAAGAGCTTGCTGTGCTGAGATTCCAAGCGTCAGATCATTATCTACTGTTTCATGCACATGATCGAGGATACCGCAGTGTCCGTGATCAGTATATTCGCAAAAACACAAATCAGTAACCACAAACATTTTAGGAAATGCACGTTTGATTGCACGAACGGCTGTCGCGATAATCCCGTGATCACATAGAGCATCAGAGCCCACCGAATCCTTTACTTCAGGGATACCGAAAAGAATAATCGAATTAATCCCTAATTTTTGTAGCAGTTCACACTCTTTTAAAATTTCATCCAAAGACATTTGATAGACGCCCGGCATTGATGAGACTTCAGTTTTGATCCCCTCTCCCGGACGAACAAATAACGGATAAATAAAATCGTTAACACTGACATGAGTTTCACGAACTAATGCTCGTAAGTGTGAGTTAAGACGAGTACGGCGAAAACGCTCCATAAAATTGCTCCAATAAAAAGTAAAGCAAGTTTAGCAAGTGTTAGATTAAGAAAAGAAAATTATAATTGCCACATGAATACAGAAATACATTTTGAAAAGTCTTCTATTGCTAATATGCCTAGTAAATATGGTAAATTTAAGATTCGCGCCTATAAAGAAGGGCACCAAGAACATCTCGCTATTTTTACTGAGAATTTTGAACACCAAGAATCTCCACTCGTCAGGATCCATTCTGAGTGTCTGACCGGTGATACTTTTGGGAGTATCAAATGCGATTGTAACAATCAGTTACACAAAGCGCTGAAACTAATTGCCGCTGAGGGGGGGTTGATTATTTATCATCGTCAAGAGGGGCGAAACATCGGTTTACTCAATAAAATCAATGCTTACTGCCTCCAAGATCAAGGACGCAATACAATCGAAGCCAATGTTGAGCTTGGATTTGCTCCCGACCAGCGAACGTATGATGTTGTCGGTGAAATTTTTAAAGATTTCGATCTTCACAAAATCCGTCTTTTAACCAACAATCCGGCTAAAGTGCACGTCGTAGAGGGGTTGAACGTCGAAATTACTGAACGTGTTCCGGTCATTATCGATCCCAATCCCCATAATGAAGGGTATTTAAAAGTCAAAAAAGAGCAGATGGGACACGATTTATGAGCCAATTAAAGCAACTTTTAGCACAACACAATGTGAACGTTCCCGAAGATTTCTTGGAAAAGATCGGACAATACAAAGCACTTTTAGAAAAATGGAATAAAGTTCATAATCTAACAGGAGCCAAAACCCTCCAGCAAATCGATCAGTTTATCCTCGATGCGGTTATCCCACTCACGTTTCTCCCTTCTGTTACTAAAGCAATGGATATCGGCACAGGAGCCGGCTTTCCGGGGATGATTTTGGCTCTCGCACTGCCGCAAACCCATTTTACCCTCGTTGAGCCACTTAGTAAACGTGCCAGTTTTTTACAATTTGTAAAAGCCGATTTGGGATTGAACAATGTTGAAGTTAAAGCCCTTAGAGCTGAACAGTTGCCAAGTGAACCGTATGATTTAATAACCTCTCGTGCCGTCACCGATACGACGATGCTTCTCAAACTCTCGGAACCTTTTTGCAGCAAGGGGACACTTTTGCTCTTTTATAAAGGGGAAAAAGTGTATGATGAAATTGATAAATCGCTCGATTACCAAATTATTGAAGCGCAAAACCGCCACTATCTGCTTATAAAGAGATAATATGCTAAAAATTTTATTATTAATCGGTGTCATTGTTGGGGTTTATTTTCTCTTTTTCAAGAAAAAAAGTCTCAAACCCCCTTCTTCGGATAATTCCCAAGAAGAGGCAATGATCCCCTGTGCTAAATGCAGTACTTATGTATCAGCAAAAGAATCATTAGTTCGCGACGGCAAATATTATTGTTGCCGTGAATGTTTGGAGGCTTAACATGCTCTTATTCGGCCACCCCTATATTCCCACTGAGCCGCTTTATCATATTGATGCTATCGAAGCTATCGCTCATACTCCGGCTAATTCAGTCGTTAGCCTTTTCTTTACCCCTCAAAATCTTGATATCATTGAACATCTCCGGCTCAACAGTGTCCGTT
>JBFYRD010000230.1:0-4607 GCA_041302405.1 Sulfuricurvum sp. | reverse complement strand
GGACGGTGGGCATTTACTTCGTGGATATTGGTGACATTGATCCCGCCGATGGCACAGATAGGGAGGGACAAAGCTTCTTTGGCTTTATCCATAATACTCATCGAGACGATCCCCGAACGTGGTTTGGTAGGAGAGGGGAAAACAGAGCCGAATGCGACGTAATCGGCTCCTTCTGCTTGGGCTTTGAGCGCTTTAGGGATACTTCCATAGCAGGAGACTCCGATGAACCCTTTGGTAAAGATGGCGCGAGCATCTGAGAGGGGCATATCATCTTTTCCGATGTGGAGGCCATCTGCGCCGATTTTTTGGGCGAGGCGGGGACGATCATCGATTACAAAAGGGACATTATGGAGACGACAAAGATGGAGTAAATGGAGGGTGAGCGTTTCGATCTCCTCATCCGTAGAGGTTTTATCCCGAAACTGTAATACTCCGATCCCTGCATCTAGGGCTTCTTCGACACGTTCTAAAATACGCTTTTTTGGTGTGAGAATTTCATCAGTGATGGCATAAAGACCTTTAAGCAACATAAATACCACCCCCTTTATGGTTGATCGGTCCCCTTCCATGACCCAAAGAGGGAGCAAGCCGTATCGCTTCGGTGATAAAACGTTTGGAACGCTCGATCGATGCTTCGAGCGATAGCCCGAGTGCGAGGTTTGCAGCGATCGCAGAGGAGTAAGAGCACCCCGTTCCATGTTGGGAGGTTGAGTCGATGATTTCAGAGGTGAATATCCGCTTTTGATGAGCGAAATACAAAAGATCGGCAGAAATATTCTCCATCACATGGTGTTTGATGAGTACGGGAGAGGGGTGCTCGATTAGGGTTTTTAGCGAATCGGTATCCCCGCTTTTGTAGCCGAAGAGTTGATACGCTTCATGCAAATTAGGAGTGGTGAGGGTAACGATACGGCTAAGCTGATAAAGTGCTTCGATAGCGTCTTCTTGGAGGAGGGTTGAGCCGGCTTTTGAGATACATACCGGATCAAGGACGATAGGGATATCCAAGGTTTTGATGATGGAGGTAACCATCTCGATAATCTCACGGTTGTAGAGCATCCCGATTTTGATTGCGCTGACTTGAAAATCGCTCAAAACACTTTCAATCTGAGCCGCAACAAACTCGGCGCTAACGCTATGGATTGATTGGACTCCGAGGGTATTTTGGGCAGTAAGAACGGTAATAGCAGAAGTCCCAAAAACGCCAAAAGCCTCAAAGGTTTTCAAATCGGCTTGGATCCCCGCTCCGCCGCTGCTGTCAGATCCGGCGATGGTGAGTACAACTTTCATGGGTCTCCTCCATTTTTTCCGCTATTGTAGAAAAAGAGGAGAAATATTCGTAGAGAAAATATGACGGTTGGTTAAAAAGTGTAGGAACTTATCCCCTCATAATTTGAGAGACTTGCTGGCTCATAATCTCATTTTCGACCATTATGTTCGTAATCCCAAGCTCTGCGATGATGTTTTTTTCATGGATAGAGTGGACTTTGACGATGATTTTAGAATTATCAATGAATTGCTGAACGATTTGACAAACATGGTAGAGTTTTTCAGGATTATCAATGGCGATAATGACGTATTTTGCGTGTTGAATATTGGCTTTTTTCAGAACCTCTTTTTTGGTAGCATTTCCGTATAAGGCAGGCTCTCCCATCCGTTGTATCGCGTGAAAGGTGTTAATATTATTCTCGATTGCAAGGTAAAATTCACCTCTTTCGCTCAACACTCTGGCAACATTGCGCCCAAATTCACCAAATCCTAAAATAATCGTATGATCTTGCATCTCATCTGAATCGATAGGATTCTCCGGTTCATGTTCTTCTGTTTTAATGAACACGTCGGTGAGCTGTGTGAGGTGTTTCAAGATAATCGGAGTTGCGATCATGGAGAGGACGATGGTTGCAATCATCACTTGAGAGTAGGGATTTGCAATCAAATCGTTCGATCGGGCGAGTTCTAAAATTGCGAGTGAGAACTCTCCGATTTGTAACAGGCTCAATGCGGTTTTAAGACTGACACGTTTACTCTCATTGAATCTTACGATGGCAAAAATAATGATGAATTTTAAAAACATCACCCCAATCAAGAGGAGTAAGATGAGATAAATTTGGGATAGTAACGAGACGATATCGATCTGCATCCCCACGGTGATAAAGAAGATCCCCAGCAGCAAATCGCGAAACGGAATCAAATCCGCTTCGGCTTGGTACTTGTATTTGGTTTCGGCGATCAGCATCCCCGCGATAAAAGCCCCAAGAGAATACGAAAAACCTAAATAATGGGCAACATAAGAGGCTCCGATCGCCAAAAACAGGACACTTCCGACAAACAGTTCATCGGAGTTGGTTTTCATGATTTGAGCCAAAAACGGCTCCAGCAGGTATTTCCCTGAGACCCATAAAATCAACAGCAAAATAACGGCACTCATCGCCATATCCATTAAAACGGATGAGATATTACTGCTTTTACTGCTCATAAATCCAATAATAAGGAGGATGGGGATAACCTCAATATCCTGCATGATCAAAATCCCTAACGAGCGCTGACCGTGACGGCGATTGATCTCTCCGCTTTCGTTGAGTATTTTCAGAACAATCGCCGTTGAGGAGAGGGCGATGACCAGAGCTATAATAAACGAGGAGTTTTGATCGATTCCCAAAAGATAATAAGCAATCAGATAGACAATCAATGAGGTGATGAGTATCTGCAGGGTTCCGGCTATAAACACCTCATTGCGCATCCGCTTAAGATGGGCAATCGAAAACTCCAATCCGATGGTGAACATTAAAAAAACCACACCGAACTCGGCGATTTCTTTGAGGTCATGGTTGCTCACCGCATCGTGTAGATTAAAGCCATAGGCTATCGCGGTACCGGTAAAGATGTAGCCGATAATCGTAGGCAGGTGAATCTTTTTGACAAAAATATTGATGATGAGAGAGAGTAAAAGGGTGACGACAATAATCGTTAGCAAAAAAATCTCCTGTTTAAAAAGGTAATAAATGGGTTGTATTCTACTTGATGTAATATGAAATCTAACTATTTGTTTATAAAGTTCTTATATCATAGATTCATCGTTTGATAAAAAGGTTACACCATGCAGAAGATACAAACTCCTTGGGCTGAATCACCAGAGCACCTTTTTAAAATGCTAGAAACATCCAAAGAGGGGTTAGATGCGTATGAAGCGGATACGCGCTACGCCCATTTCGGACCCAACTCGTTGATGTCTGAAGAGCGATCAAAGATCGCTATGCTTATGGGGCAATTTGCCAGTCCCATCGTCCTCATTTTGATTGTTGCGGGAGCCATTAGTTTTGGTATGGGGCATACTAAAGACGGAATAATTATTATCGCGATTTTGATCATTAATTCTTTGTTGGGTTTTTATCAGGAGTTAAAAGCCGAAACCTCTATTCGATCCTTACAGCGGCTAACTGAAAATCATGTACGGGTATTACGAAACGGTATTGAGACGACCCTGCCTGCTCACACGCTCGTCCCCGGTGATGTGATACTCTTAGGTGAGGGTGATCTGGTTCCCGCAGATGTACGGTTGATCGAATCGTATGCCCTCGAAGTGGATGAAGCGCTCCTCACCGGAGAATCTCTCCCGTGTGAAAAGAGCTCTGATGCTCTTGTCCTATCGGATGCTCCTTTGTATGAACGGAACAACACCCTTTTTTCCGGTTCGTCGATTTTGCGCGGTAAAACGGTTGCCCTCGTCTATGCGACCGGCTCGTTCACCGAGATCGCTAAAATCGCCGAAGCAGCGCAGCAACGCTCTCCAGACTCCCCGCTTACCCGTTCTATGCGCCATTTCTCGAAGCAGTTGTTGATTGCGATCGTCGCAATTCTCACATTATTAGGGATTATCTCAATTTTTCAAGGGCGCAGTTATGAAGAGATGATCTCTTTTCTAATCGCCCAACTCGTCTCAGCGGTTCCGGAAGGTTTGCCGATCGTCATCACCCTCATTCTCGCGATCGGAGCATTTCGCCTCAGCAAACACAAAGTGCTGGTTCGCCATCTCCCCTCCGTAGAATCGCTCGGGAGCACCACGCTAATCGCGACCGATAAAACAGGAACCATTACCGAGGGAATCTTGTCGGTCAAAGAGACACTTCCGATTGACAAAGAGGAGCTCTACCGATGTGCCGCATTGTGTAACGATTCCCACGATGGAAAAGGGGATAGTATTGATATCGCATTGGCGAAATGGCTTAACGAAGATTTCGGCACGATTCAACACACCTACAAACGTATTTTTGATCATCCGTTTGATGCCACCACACGGATGATGGCAACCGTCAATCAAATCGATGATACCCAAAAGCTCTACATCAAAGGTGCCTACGAAACACTCCTCTCCCTCGCTACGAACAGTGAAGAGGAGCGAAAACAGCTTCAAGAGGGGCATGACACCATGGCCTCATTGGGGCTTCGTGTTCTTGCGTTTGGGGTGAGTGAGCATCACTGGGAGGTACCCGAAAATGCACCCGTTCGCATTGTGGGATTGATCGCCTTTGCCGATCGTCCAAAAGCTGATGCGGCTCAAGCGATCGCACTGGCAAGAGAAGCAGGAATACGGATCATCATGATCACCG
>JBFYRD010000229.1:0-6116 GCA_041302405.1 Sulfuricurvum sp. | reverse complement strand
GGAGTAATGTTATCAGGGTGACTCTCATACACAAGCGCATGATTGAGGATGCGACGTTTGGAAACTTTTACTCCGGCAGCTTCATGGGCACAACTAATCGCACTCACGATAACGGCAGATGAACTCCCTAGACCGCGTGACATTGGAATTTGGTTGTAAAACGTAAATTTGAAATTCTGACGTTTTTGAGTTAAACGGCGGTAATGCTCATTGAAAATAGAGACAAATAGATTGTTTCCTTTAAGGCGAGGATTGTTTTCCCCCTCCCCTTTGATGGAAACGGCAAAAAAACGTGACGGCACCAATTCTACTTGGTTACGCAAATCAACAGCAAGCCCTAATGAATCAAATCCGGGTCCTAAATTCGCACTCGTTGCAGGTACACTAACGAACAAATCATTTCCTTATCCTACGGCATCAATCCCATAATAGGGAAGATTATCCGAATCAAAATTTTGTATATCGATAGAACGGGGGAGTTCAAAGGCGATAATCTCAGGTGAGACTAGCGGTTCTAACTCAATGGTTGAGCTATTTTTAACAAAATAGAGCTTTCCAACTGCTTTGATGGGGCTATTTTGATTAAAAAAGAAGGCATCCGTTGCTAAAAGGGGAATTTTTTTCGTAATACTGAGCGTTTTTAGAAAAAGATAGGTAACCTTGATCCCCATAAAACTTCCTGGGCCCTTGGCATAGATCAAATGAGAAAACGAGTATTTTTGTAAAAGAGCATCAAAAATCTCTGCCAACACATCCGAGCTCATCCCATCACTGCGAATCTCTTCGACTAATTTTCCCTCTTTGTAAATACCGACGAGAACAGGAGAGCCGAGCGCGATAACGAGTGCATCATGCATACGCTTTAGCCAACTCTTTGGACTCCGCGGTTGCTAGTTCAACGATCTCATAATTTGCCGGATCTTTGAGAAGTTCAAGAGTCAATTTATGGTTAAGATCATGGCTGCCCGCGAACGCTTCGTAGTTACCGATGAAATTCATCCCTATCAGTGACATATCCCCGATTGCATCGAGAATTTTATGGCGCACAAACTCATCTCCGAAACGAAGCCCTTCTGGATTGAGCACTTTTTTATCATCCAATACTACCGCATTTTCCAAACTGCCACCCAAAGCCAGCCCTTTAGAACGTAGGTATTGTACTTCGTGGACAAAACCAAACGTTCGTGCACGGGCAATCTCTTTTTTGTAGTTCTCTTTAGTAAATGCTAAAACATAGCTTTGTTTATCAATAACGGGGTGGGAAAATTTGATCGTAAAATCGTAGTTCATGTCATTGGAGGGGATTAATTTGACGTATTTATCCCCCTCTTGAACTATCACCTCTTTTTTGATTCGCATAATTTTTTTGGGAGTATCTTGGGGAATTATTCCTGCTTCTTCCAGGAGCATACAAAAACTCATCGATGAGCCGTCCATCACCGGCACTTCATCCGCATCGACGATAACACGAAGGTTATCGATACCGTAGGCATAAATTGCCGAAAGCATATGCTCGATCGTAGAGATGGTAACACCTTCTCGCCCGATTACCGTTGCCATTTTTGTATCAACAACATTGGCTGGAATCAAAGGGATAGATACCCCTGCATCGCTACGATAAAACACAATACCGCTGTTTGCAGCCAATGGTTCAAGTCTCAATTTTACCGGAGAGCCTCGGTGTAAACCGATCCCTACTAGTTCAACACTTTTGCCAATCGTTGTCTGCATCATTGTAAATTCCTTATCCTATTCTATCTGAACACTAAAGTACGTAAGACTCAAATATTTAAAAGTTAATTATATCGGTTTTAGTGTTGATTGATTGTGAATTTTGCACTTTCAATAACACTGGTAATGTTGTCGTAAATCCATTTAGTGTCCATCCACTCTTCGGGACGAACCTCAACTCCTTGAACTAAAATACCAAAATGGAGATGATCTCCCATAGCATAACCGCTGAGTCCTGTTTTTGCAATCTGTTGCCCTAACGCTGCAACGTCTCCCTCTTGAACATGGACATCAGAACAGTGCCCGTATAACGTATACAATCCAAAACCATGGTCGATAATCGGTAAGTTTCCGTAAATTCCATTCTCTTGAGAGAAAACAACTTTTCCACCATTTGATACAGTGATCGGCCCCATCGCAACGCTCGCCAGATCAAGACCCATATGATACGCATTCGAAATATTTTGCTGCCCTTTATAGCTGTAGATGCGATGATCTCCAAAATCGGCTACTTTTTGACCATTCACTAACGGATAGAATGGTTGCGGTGCAAAATCGGTAATGATGTTATTCGATACTTTTGAAGTTACTTCATGAATCACTTTCTCATTATCAGCCCGAACTTTTTCGTTAATAATACGGAATTGCTCTAAACGATCATCTACCCCTGCTGTTTGTTCATAAACATTTGCCAATTCCGCAATCTTACCGTCTAAAAAGGCATCACTCAGCTCAATATTTGAGACACGATAAACATGATCTTTTAAACGAAGCGGGATAACACTTTTCGTTTCATTTCCAGCATGATCACGTGCTACAACCGTTGCACTAAACGTTTGTTCTTGTACCGGCCATGCTACCAAAGAGGCATAGTATCCCTCTTTCATAAACGGCTGTGCGATAAATGTTTTACCAAAATTAGTTTCGATTTTCAAACTTTTTAGATGAGGATCTTCGGCTTTAAAAATGACAATTGCCGATCCCCCTTTTTGAATCTTATAGGAGTTTGCAACGATCGCAAGCAACGGACGGCGTTGATCGATCACCAAAGTGACCTCTTCACTATAGGTATTTCCCATAAAAAGGCCCCACAAACTATTGTCCGTTGCTTCAATTTTGAGCGTTATCGAAGCTGCTTCAACACGACGAACTCCTTTTGGAGGGAGAACCGAAAAGATTTTTTTCGCTTCATGTGATGGCGTATTTTCTTCGATAACGACCCACTCTTCGTGTGGTGTAGCGATCGTCGCTTTGAATGATTTCAATCCGCTTTGATCTTCTACCGAAACACGGATAGGATCTTTAAAATTCCAATATCCCTCATGACTCAATGTCACCTTTGGATCTTCTCGCTCAAACGATGGTGAAAACGCCATAAATCCGATAGCACCAACTACCACTGCCGCTAATATCCATCCAATAATTCCCGAACTATTTCGGCCTCTTCTCACACCAACTCCTTTGTTATCACACTTATTATATTTTCTACCGATTCTGAATAATTCTTCTGTTTTAACTGTGTACCCGCACGCTTAACATGCCCGCCGCCGCCAAATAGCCCCATTATTCGTGATGTATCCAGAATGCCATCGCTCCGTAATGAAACTTTTAAGCCTCCGTGAGGATGTTCAAAAAAGATAACAGAGGCTTGAACACTTCGCATTCCAAGTGCTTCCTCCAATACTTTTTTACATTCGTCTATAACCGCACCCGTCTCTTCTAAAAGAGAGAGAGGGACTTCAAAAACTGCTAATCGTCCATCTGCAAGGAGTTTCATCTCTTTTAACAGCACTCCGCGAACACGAATAGAAGCAAGGGAACGGCGTCGATAAAGCCACTCAACACATAATGAATGATCTGCTCCAGATGTTATCAGAGCCTGCGCAAGATCAAACGTTTTACCCGTACATTCGGAATCACTAAAACATCGAGAATCATCCAAAAGTCCCGCATAAAGCGAAAGTGCCATTTTACCATTGATTTTGATATCGTTAGTAACAAAAAAGTCATAAACGACTTCTGTCGTGCTTATCGCATCCGTATTGATAATATTGAGTGTTCCGAAAAAGTCATTACTTGCATGATGATCAATGTTGATCAGAGGTATCTCTTTTTCGATTCCTAAGCGTGCATAACTGCCGCAATCAAAGCTAATCATGCAATCAGCATCTTCAGGAAAACGATCTGTTAATTTATCAAACCATGGCAAAAAAGAGAGGCTTGGATTGATATCAGAAGAAACACAAAAAAGGGTGATTTTTTTTTGACTTCGCAAGAGATAAGAGTAAAAAGCGGATGCAGAACCGAGAGAATCAGCATCCGGATTTTTATGGGTTATTAAAACAATATGCTTTGACGAATCGATTAAAGTTAGTGGCATTAAATTCTCATTGCCTCATTAAAGGTGTAAATGTATTTGTAATAATACTTTAATCTTCTTTGAAACCCACTTAGCTGATTCATTCTTTAGTGTCTATGATTCAAATCGTCATGCTGAACTTGATTCAGCATCTAAATTGTATTTTAGATCCCGTATCAAGTACGGGATGACAAGCGAGAATACTCAAACCTTCTTGATTATTCTACTGTACTTTGAAGAACCGCTTCAAAATCTTTTTGTGCCTGAATCAATACTGCTTTAGCTTCAGGATCATTGACGCGTGCACTGCTCATCCAGTTGTATACCCCTGGGAATCCCATGACGATCTCATTCGCATCTTTTTTCTTATATACCATCAAAGTACACGGGGCAAACGCTGCCGCTTCAGGACGTGTTTTTGCTACGGTGTAAATTACTTTTAGTTTACAAATAGAGTAAGTATCGTAAAAATCAAACGGACTTTTTTCCCCAAGATTAAAATTATAATCGGTAAAGTTAGACATCACAAATCCAGCAGGTTTAAGACCGTCTTCTATCATCATCTCTGTCTCTTCTTTATCACTCGACCAGCTCTCTTTACTGCTCTCTTTAACGTAACGGCTAAGCAATGATCCCTCAGAAGGGAGAGATGTTTCGCTCATGGATACTTTTACGTTGGGCAATGCTTTTTTGATCGATGCTATCGCTTCTTTTTCGATCAGTGCGAATTCAGCTGCTTTAAATCCGGCGATTTTAGCCATCGCTTCGGCACTCAAAATCGATACATGAAGCTCTTTTTCTCCATTTCGTTGATAGACACCAAAACCCATCGGAACGAAAATCCCTCCATCCGGATTTGATGTTACCAATGTTTCTGAATGAATTTTATGATAAGCGGTCAAAAGATTAAACTGTGCAAAATCACTTTGTCCGAATTGTTTTTTAAACGGCTCATTCATTTCAGTATTTGCCGATATGACAAAACCATTTGCTTCAAGTGCCTTTTCGACCACTCCTGCATTAAGCTTTCCTTCTGCATTCGAAGCACTAAAAAGGTGAAGATCACCGCCAAAAAGGGACAAAAATCCCGCTAATACTGTAATAATAAACATTTTCATAACTGACTCCTAAGGTTGAATGTAAAATGCGCCCTCGGTGGCGCGCTCGATCACTTCGGCGATTCCGGCCGAAACAATTTCAGTATCTTCTACGAGCTGATCAGGGGTAATTTTTTTGGTCTCCATCGTGTTGCCGCACGCAACAAACTCGACACCATATTGCTGCAACGCCCTAACTCGAACGGCTATCTCTTTTTCACTTTTGAGCAACGTACGGATACCGTGATAGTAAGCAACAATCCGCAAATGGATCTTTTCAGGTCCGTAGAATTTGAGGACATTGTTCGCGGTACTAAGACCGTGATGAATAGATTCATTGTCACCGGCACTGATTCCCATTACCACCTCACGCGGTTTATCGATCGAGGGTTCAGGCTGAGCAAAACGGACATCACTAAAGGCAAGAGCAGAAAAACAATATCCCAAAAATAGTAATCGTTTCATCATCATTCCCATTCTAATACCCGATAGGATGCCTCAACGTTATGTCGATGAGTCCCTTCATACAACTTGTATTGTTGGTAACTTTCCATCGTCACTTTTTTGATCGTATCATCGATCCCCAACCCCTCAGCGATTGCCGAACGGATTTCGTTACGCATCTGAGTAAAATACTCTCGCGTCATTCGCGCCGCATCTTTATCGGTTCGATTTCCATGTCCACCAACCACGTGTAAAGCTCCCAATGTATCCAAATCATCCAAAGCAGTGAGCCACCCGTTAATATCGCCACCTCGTACGGAAGGAAGTCGATCAATGAAAACCAAATCAGCCGCAATCAATACTTTGGATTTCGGCAAAAAAACCACCATATCTTTAGCTGTATGGGCTTTGTGTTTTGCAATTTTAAGCTCTAATGTTTGAGTCCCTATGTTAAGCGTCGTATCGCTGCTGATCATCTCGCTCGG
>JBFYRD010000226.1:0-5860 GCA_041302405.1 Sulfuricurvum sp. | reverse complement strand
AGGTTTTGCTTTTTTGGTTATGAGATTAATTACGCCTGCACTCGCATCCGCTCCCCAAATTCCTGATTGCGCCCCTTTGATCACTTCGATTCGTTCAATATCGTTGATACTGAGTTGATCGAAAAAAGCTCCTTCAAAATTTGAAACATCATTTGCTCTCATTCCATCGATAAGTACTAAAGTGTATTTATTTGAAAATCCTCTTACAAAGAGCGAAGACTGCTGCCCTAATCCACCTGATTGTGTAAAAGAGATACCGGAAAGAGTATTAAGTGCGTCGATGATGCTTGAATAATGACGTTCTTCAAGTTGTTCAGCAGTAATAATGTCAATATTTGAAGTTGTTTCTTTGAGAGATTGTTCGGTTTTAGAAGCGGAGACTACGATAGGATCAAGAGTAAGTGCATCAGCCCCTAACGAGGCAACAAGCGTCGCGCTGGCGACAAGTGAAATGGTCTGTTTAAGCATAGGTATCCCTTGGATAATGATTATTTTTGTTTGCTTATTCGTCATCCCCGCGAAGGCGGGGATCCAGCTAGATTCCGGCTTTCGCGGGAATGACGGAAGAATAAAATTAATCGTTGTCGGGAGGAGAAATAGCTGAATAGATATAGATAGGGCAGATAGGAGCTACAAGCTCTATGCGAGTGATATTTTTGGCTAGGCGAACTTCAGAAGCATACGCTTGGATGGCGATAAGTGAAAAGTAACTTCGTCCAAACCCTTTTGGTGCGTGCATCCCTCTATTCCCTTCTAAGCTTTTTGCGAATTATAGCAAAAAAGGGGAGAAGGTTTTTTTAGGATTTGAATTGATTCAATTGGGCGTTTAGATTGGTTGCGGCATTGTAGAGTTCAGCAGCAATGTGAGAAATTTGTTTGATCTCTTCTTGATTGCTTTGAGAGAGGCTGGACATTTCGGAAACTTTACTAATGATTTGATTGATTTTAAGTGCCATATTCTCAGCTTCCTGAACGCTTTGTTGACTCGCATCGACATTTGAGCGCAGTGCGTTTGAAGCCGAATCGATTTTAACATCGATCTCTTCGCTTCGCTCTGCAAGACGTTCAATGTTTTCGCTATTGGTACTCATCATGTCTGAAGAGTCGGAGATCGACTGAATCACGATAGAGATGGTAGAGTTGATTTCGGTGAGACTTTTTTGGGTGCGCTCTGCGAGCTTGCGCACTTCATCAGCAACAACGGCAAATCCGCGACCGTGTTCACCTGCACGCGCCGCTTCGATCGCGGCGTTAAGTGCGAGCAAATTCGTTTGATCGGCGATATCAGAGATAATACTGAGTACACCGCTAACACTGGCAGCATCGGAAGAGAGCTGAGTAAAACGTTCGACCAGCTCATTGCTCATTTGTGTGGTGCTGTGAATCTCACGGGTAATGACATTGGCAATATCACGCACGCTCCCCAGCTCTTTTTCTGTAGAGAGGCTGTTTTTTAGGGTATTTTTAGCCATGTTGACGCTTTGCTCTAAAGTCGCTCCTATCTCAGCAGCGGTAGTGTTCGTGTTTTGAGCGATGGTGTTTGTCTTTTCAGATTGATTAGCAAGATTCGTTGCGGCATTATTGAGTGTTGAGGTAGAGCCTACGGCAGATGAGGTGATTTGTTTGGTGTCGTTAATCGTACTTTGAATTTTTTCGATAAAGCGGTTAAGGTAGTTGCTTGCTATCCCGATTTCATCATTTTTATTCAAAATCGGAAGGCGTTTAGTGAGGTCTCCGTTGCCATGTGCCAAATCACTGGAAACATGATCCAACTCTTCGATCGGGCGGAGAATACTGCTGCCTGAAAAGTAGTTGATAGCGACCAAAAGGGCAGTAAGAACGGTTCCTAAAATCATAAACCATTTGAAAAAACTGGAAGTCAGCTCATCGACATAATCCGCTTTATTGAGCCCAGGAACAACCCACATGTCCCATTTTGGGATATAGCGATATGCGGCAATTTTTTCTTGTCCGGTAGAGGCGGAAATGTATTCATAAACACCGCCTTCTTTATGGGAACGGATTTCATCGATATAATCGTGCCCCGCCATCTCTTTCCCTTCATCTTTGTGATGGATCCGAAATACCCCCTCGGTATCGACAAAATAGACATAACCGCTTTCGCCGATTTTGATTTTGAAGATATCGGTTTTAAAGCGGTCGTCTTCATAGGCTTTTGGCTCAATTTCAGCGATGTAGTTAACTGTTTGTTCAAGTGAATCGGCCACAGTGTTAAGGTCATTAATCATAATGGCTTTAATCGAGCTGGTAGCGATGAAGTATGCTACAATCACACTTACGAGGATGGCACCAATAGCTGCCACAAGATTGACAATAAACTTGGCTTTGATCGTGTTGAAAAGATTCATGGTTAATATCCGTTAGCGGTTAGATTTTGTCATTGTAGTTCTCTTTTTCTAAAGCGAAGGTAAAATATGAGATTTTCTTATTTAGAACAAATTACAAAGTACATGGAACGCTTCACACATATCGTTGCCGCATACCGTTATGACGATACCGGAATACGGCTTATTTTCGATCGTGAAAACAGTTGGAATTTTGAGATGCAGCGGGGAAATTCGACAATCAGTATCGGAGAAGCAGCCAATCGCGGAAAGATCTATCAAGCACCGTTTGATGTGTTGCTGGCCAAGCGGTTTAACCGCTCAACACTACAGCGTGTTGAACTCTACAATCATGATAAAATTATCCGCCTTAGCGTCAGTACCAGCGGTTCGTACAAATCCGAAACTACCCTTTTACAGTTTGAATTTACCGGTAAACATACGAATGTTATTATCATGGACAAAGATGAAATTGTCTTAGAAGCACTCCGCCATATCGATGATGAAGTTTCTACCCGCAGTGTTCGTGTCGGTCAA
Organism: Sulfuricurvum sp.; assembly: GCA_041302405.1. Taxonomy (GTDB): domain Bacteria; phylum Campylobacterota; class Campylobacteria; order Campylobacterales; family Sulfurimonadaceae; genus Sulfuricurvum. The sequence goes on along the minus strand of JBFYRD010000226.1, from coordinate 2,978 downwards.
AAACTAGGAGAGATCCCAAAGCCTTCATATGAGCCACAGCACTACCCGCTGGAAGATGTAAGAGAATTTTTGCTTGAAGAGTTTCGCAGTCGCAACCATGATCGACTTGAGCGGCTCAAAAATGAGAAAAAATCACTTTTGCACAAACGTTTAGCGACGCTCCAAAAACATTTGGATGCGCTTGAGAGTGAATCAACACTGATGGAAGAGTCTCAAAAAGCTCAAAATGGCGGACATTTGGTTTTGGCAAATTTGGAGAGTATAAAACCGTACGAAAAGAGCGTTGAGGTCTCTGATTTTGACGGAACGATGATACGTTTAGAACTCCCCAGTGGATGCAACAGTGCCTCGGGGTGTGCGGAGAGTTTTTTTAAACGTTCTAAAAAAGCGAAGCAAAAAGCGATCGGATTGCATCAAGAGAGAGCCAATCTCGAAGCCAAAATTCGTCATTTGGAACTTTTTATCCAGACGGTATCCGAAGCAACATCTCCTGAGGAGATAGCGCTTCTATTTCCCGCGAAAACACCTAAATCAAAACTCAAAACTTCTGATTCTATCGCTGAGTTTTGGATTGAAGGGGTAAAAGTTTCTTTGGGTAAAAGTGAAAAAGGGAACATAGAATTGCTTAAAAATGCGAAAGCTAAAGACATTTGGATGCACCTCAAAGATCGTCCTTCTGCGCATGTTGTGATCAGTACTGATAAACAGCAGCTTCCCGAGCGACTCCTCGAAGCGGCAGCGAAACTGTGTGTCGATTTTTCAGTATTTCAAAAAGGGTCTTATTTGGTCGATTATACTCCCCGTAGAGAAGTGAAAATTCAAGAGGGGGCAAATGTCCTCTATACGAATTTTAAAACAATTAGCATAGAAAAATAGGGATAACTCTAAAAGGATAGCGTTATGGCAATCGGTCCTATCGGCAATACGATTTACGTTAATCAGCAAATGGCAACGGTAGCAAGTGAAAAAACTGCCTTGTTAAATCGTTTTGAACTCCAGGCGCTTGCAGCGGCAACCGCTTCTCAAGAGGCTAAAAAAGAGATCGAAGAGGTTCGTCCGACGGAAAAAAATCACGGTGTTGATCCGGACCGTGAACATAACAAAGAGCAAGCGGAACAAGAAGAGAGGCGTTTCGAACAAATAGAAGAGGTGCCTGAATCTGAGGTCCCCCCGGGTCCGTTGCATATTTTAGATATTAAAGTGTAATTTCGGTATAATCGCGAAATTTCAACACCATTGGTTAACCAAACGATGCAAACTGCAAAAAATTCAACCCAAGAGCGTATTGTCACTGCGGTCTTTCTTGTGATCGGCGTCCTTATCGTCGGACTTATTAATAACTTCTGGCTTATGTGGTCTGTGATGGGCGTTATCTATTTGCTCGCATTTCATGAAGCTACTCGATTGTTCGGGATCAATAACAACTCTTTATATGCTTATGCGGCAATTCTTTGGTTAGCAGCGGCTTTGTATCCGTATGGCGAAGATTTATTTGTTATTGCAGGACTGATTTTTGCGAGCGCGGTAGCCTATACCCAAAATATTTCCCCTAAAAACTTTCTCCCTTTTATCTACCCAACGGCGGGGATGCTCTTTATGCTCAGCATGTACCAAGAATACGGGATGGTGGCGATGTTGTGGCTTCTGGTCGTCGTTGCTTCTGCTGATGTAGGGGCGTATGTCGTCGGACGCAGTATCGGCAGGACCCCTTTTAGTCTCTCTAGCCCAAGTAAAACCCGGGAAGGGGTTTATGGCGGTATTGCCGTAGCGACAGGAGCCGGTTTTTTTATCGGTGTTACGATCGTTGATATCACTCAAGCAATCATTATCTCAATGGCAGGGGCGATCGGCGCGGTTTTTGGGGATCTATTTGAGAGCTATCTCAAACGTCAAGCGGGTGTAAAAGACAGCGGTACGATCCTTCCAGGCCACGGCGGCGTGTTGGATCGTATTGACGGGTACCTTTTTGCTTCCATTATTATGCTTGTTCTCCTTCGGGGTCTTGTTTGATTCTACTGGGTTCCACCGGTTCGATTGGAGTCAATGCCCTCAATATCGCTCAGCAGTTTAACCTCTCAGTAGATACTCTCGTCGCAGGACGTAACATCGCATTGCTCAATGAACAAATCAAACGTCATCATCCTAAGCGTGTCGTTATTATGAATGATAGTGACCGTTGCCTTGTCGATCATCATGATGTTCACAGCGGTGAAGCTGCAATATTAAGAGCAATCGAAGAATCCTCTTCACAACATGTGGTTAATGCTTTGGTTGGATTTGCCGGATTTCGCCCAACCCTAAAAGCGCTTGAATGCGGTAAAAAAATTGCTTTGGCCAACAAAGAATCATTGGTAGTCGGAGGAGCTTTTGTCGATACCTCCCGTGTCGTTCCGATAGACAGTGAACATTTCGGATTATGGTATCTCAACCAAGGTGATCGCAGGATTGAGCGTATGGTGATTACGGCTAGCGGCGGTGCCTTTCGAGACTGGCCTCTTGAGAAACTCTCTACCGCAACTCTTGAAGATGCCCTAAAACATCCCAACTGGTCGATGGGGCAGAAGATCACGATCGACAGTGCCTCGATGGTGAACAAGCTTTTTGAACTGCTCGAAGCCCGTTGGCTATTTGGTGAGGGGAAATACGATGCCGTAATTGAAACTAAATCGTTGATTCATGCTCTCATCGATTATCGTGACGGTTCCACTACCGCCCATTTTGCCCATGCCGATATGCGCCTTCCGATTGCGTATGCTCTTATGGGTCAGGTCGACACGCCGATTGTGGATCGAATCGATTTAACCCATATTGGGGCACTTGAATTTCGAGAAATAGAGCAAGAACGTTACCCGATATGGGAGATCAAAGAGGATCTTCTTTCTAGTCCAGCACGCGGTGTTATTGTTAACGCTGCGAATGAAGCTGCTATCGAACGGTTTATTGCAGGAGAGATCCGTTTTATCGATATCTCCAAATTG
>JBFYRD010000225.1:0-5071 GCA_041302405.1 Sulfuricurvum sp. | reverse complement strand
CGTAAAGCCTTTTCAGGGTATGAGCTAGTCGAGATTGAGGGAAAATTATGGGTTAAAAATCCTTACGCAAAAGAGCACCCGGGGATTCATAACGACGAGAAAATGGTCGATAACGGAGTTTTTCCTGCCGAACTTTTCAACTTTGCACCGATCCAAGTTCCCGAAGGTGAATTTTTCATGATGGGAGACAACCGTGACCACTCCAATGACAGCCGTTTTTGGGGATCAGTACCGTATGGTTTGATCGAGGGAACGCCTTGGTTTGTCTATTTCAGTATGGACAGCAATTACGAAGTACGCTGGGATCGTATCGGAAAAACACCAACCGATTTAGAACAAAAAGAGATTTTAGAACACGCTGTTAATGAGCGAATCCGCGAAGATGCCAATGACCATGAGCTCTATTGATCTACTCGAAATCGCTGCGGCGATTATCGCTCTTCTCATCGCCATTATCGGTCATGAGATTATGCACGGCTGGGTCGCCTATAAATACGGTGACACTACCGCTAAAAACCAAGGTCGACTCAGTATCAATCCTCTTATCCATATCGATCCCTTCGGTTCCATTCTCGTCCCCCTTATGACCTATTTTATCCCTATGCTTCTTGGGGCTTCGAGCGGTTTTTTATTCGGTTGGGCCAAACCGGTTCCGATCAATACGCATACGGTTATTCGAAATGGCGGCTACAACGCTGCCATGCAGGTGAGTTTGGCAGGGATCGCTTACAATATTTTCCTAGCTACCCTCTCTTCGATCATATTGGTTTCACTTGCTCAACCGACTGAAGCTGACAGTATCGCTTATATTTTTGGATATATCTTTATGATGAAATTGCTGTTGATCAATGTTGTTTTAGCAGTATTCAACCTCCTACCCATTCCGGGATTTGACGGTGCTCACTTTTTGTCGTATCTGAGTCTGAAATACAAAATACGTGCCATTGCCGAATTTTTCGCTAAAGCCGAACCTTATGGAATGATTGTTATCATCATCATATTAGTTACCCCGCTCAAAATACCACTCGTAATGTGGCCGATTCAAGCGGTATTAAATTTATTGTTAGGGTAAGGAAAATTATGAAATTTTACGTTGCAACCGATCACGCCGGAATCGATCTTAAAGATTTTACCGTTGAAAATCTCCGTTCTAAAGGTCATGAAGTGATCGATTTGGGGCCATTTTCCAAAGAGAGAGTCGATTACCCCGATTACGCAGTAAAAGTGTGCGAAAATGTCCTAGCTGATACCGCTTCACAAGGAATTTTGATCTGCGGTTCAGGTATCGGTATGTCGATGGCGGCTAACCGTCATCACGGCATCCGTGCAGCACTGTGCCATGATGCTTATACCGCAACCGTAGCACGTGGGCACAATGATGCAAATGTCCTTTGTTTCGGTGAACGTATCGTGGGTCAAGGGGTTGCCGAATCGATCCTTGATGCATGGATTGCAGGCACGTTCGAAGGGGGCCGCCACTGCGGACGAGTAGACAAAATAGAGGCCATACAAGGATAACTAATGTTTTTAGAGTGGTCATTGCTTACCGTCGTTACCTTGGGAGCCATCTTCTTTTTGGTTAAAATGTTCTATTTTCGGAGTATCACGGTAAAAGAACAGCGTAGCAGTGAAATGATGAAAATGACCCTCAAAGAGGCAGAAATACTGATCCGAAAATACCAAATTCAACTTCAACGCGCACTCGGAAATGTTGACATACTCAGCGAAGAACTCAACAACCTTCGTAATGAGCTAAAATCGCTTAAACAGCGTAATTCGAAACACCGTTCAGAAACCGACCGTCTCCAAAATAAAATCAAAGAGCTTGAAGGGCGAATTGACGCACTAATTTAACCAATTTATCAAGGAAAAACTATGAATCTGAGCATGAGTGACAGAGCCATTTTGATCAACGCAATTCGCGACATCCCCGATTTTCCAAAACCGGGAATTATTTTTAAAGATATCACTACCCTGCTTGCTGATGCGAATGCGTTCGGTGTTTTGATGCGCCATTTGCATGCGCGTTATTCTAGCTATGATTTAACTCATGTTGCCGGTATTGATGCACGCGGGTTCATTTTTGGCGCAGCGTTAGCTCAAATGCTAGGATTAGGCTTTGTTCCCATCCGTAAAAAAGGAAAACTCCCCTATACCACCGTCTCGGAAAAATACTCTCTCGAATACGGTGTCGATGAAGTAGAAATCCATATCGATGCTTTCAGTGGTGTTGATAAACCTAGAGTACTCTTGATCGATGATTTGATTGCAACCGGAGGAACCGCCTACGCTAGCGCGAACCTCATCAACAAAGTGGGCGCAGAGTGTATCGAAGCGTGTTTTATCATGGGGCTTGATTTTTTAAGCGGACAATCAAAATTGCGCGATCTTGTTGAAGTTTATACCGTAATCGGAGTTGACTAATGTATATCCCATCCCCTTCCAAATTTGATCCTGTTGAGGGTCATTTCGGTATTTTCGGAGGACGTTATGTCCCTGAAACCCTTATGCCTGCCCTTTTAGAACTCGAAGCTGCCTACAAAGAGATCCGTTTTGATGAAACCTTTTGGAGCGAGGTGGATGGTTATCTCACTGATTATGTCGGTCGCCCAAGCCCTCTTTATTTTGCTGCCAACCTCTCCGAAGAGTTAGGGGCTAAAATCTACCTCAAACGTGAAGATTTGAACCACACTGGTGCTCATAAAGTAAACAACGTTATTGCCCAAGGGCTCATGGCAAAACGTTTGGGCAAGAAAAAAGTGATTGCCGAAACAGGCGCGGGTCAACACGGTGTTGCGACCGCTACCATTGCCGCATTACTAGGATTAGAGTGTGAAATTTTCATGGGAGCCAAAGACGTCGCGCGTCAAGAGCTCAATGTTTTTCGGATGAAACTCCTTGGAGCTAAAGTTCACGCGGTAGAGAGCGGTTCTAAAACCCTCAAAGACGCAATGAACGACGCAATCCGCCACTGGGTTACCCATGCACGCGATACTTTCTATATTATCGGTACTGTTGCCGGACCGCACCCTTATCCGATGATGGTTCGCGATTTCCAAGCGATCATCGGATGCGAAGCCCGGGCTCAGATTTTAGAAAAAGAGAACCGTCTCCCTGATTATGTCATCGCCTGTATCGGCGGAGGGAGCAATGCTATCGGGACATTCCAACACTTCCTCGAAGACAAAGAGGTTCGCTGTATCGGTATTGAAGCGGGTGGATTGGGTGTTGGAACAGACAAACACGGTTGTTCACTCCTCAAAGGACGTCCGGGAGTCTTGCACGGTCAAATGAGCTACCTCCTCCAAGATGACGACGGTCAAATCCTCGAAGCCCACTCTATCTCAGCGGGTCTGGATTATCCGGGTATTGGGCCGGAGCACTCTTTTCACAAAGATAATGACAATGTCGGGTATGACAACATCACCGATCAAGAGGCATTGGACGCTTTTGTATGGCTCAGCCGTGCTGAGGGGATAATTCCCGCATTTGAAACAGCTCATGCAGTAGCTTATCTTAAAAAAATGACCGATATCAAAGACAAACTCATCATCGTCAATCTCTCAGGGCGTGGCGATAAGGATATGATGCAAGCCAAACAAATACTCGATTTCGACAACTAAAGGCGACGGATGGAAGAATTATTAATCGGTTGGCTCAAAGAGTACGGCTATATCATCCTCTTTTTCTGGAGCATCCTAGAGGGAGAAATGGGGCTTATCATGGGTGGTATCATGTCTCATACCGGAGATATGTGGCTTCCGCTCGCCATCTTTGTAGCAGGTATCGGAGGATTTGTGGGTGATCAGATCTATTTTTATATCGGTCGCTACAATAAAAATTACATTCATAATAAATTACGATCGCAACGTCGTAAATTTGCCATTTCTCACCTCCTTTTGAAAAAATACGGCTGGCCGATTATTTTCGTTCAACGCTACATGTACGGTTTGAGAACCGTGATCCCGATGGCAATCGGCCTCACCAAATACTCATCCAGAAAATTCGCTTTTATTAACCTCATCAGTGCGTGGATGTGGGCCGCCCTCACCATTATCCCGGCTTATTACTACGGTGAACACCTATTAAATTTTCTCCATTGGACAAAAGAACATTGGTATTTTGCCCTGCCGATGTTAGGTGCCATCGCTTTTAGTATCCTCTTCTATCTAAACAAACTTGAACAAAACCTTTTGGAGAAACGCCGTGAACGTCGCCCTTTATAATCAATCATTATCCTCAATTAGTGCCGATTTGGCATTAGAGTTTGTCACACCGACACAATTAGCTAGCCATCCCCTTAATTCACTGTTAACCCAAGCCGGGTTTAAAGCCGAATCCGAACAATCGTGCACCCTCCATGAACACCGCCTTATCGTTTGCGGCATCAATGAAGAGAGCAATGAGAACTATCGTGCTGCTATGGGGTTAGCGATTAAAACTATTATGAACTACACTTACACCTCTCTCAAAGTTTCTGCTTTAAATGAGCACTTTTTAAGTGCTTTAGTTGAGGGAGTTCTTTTAGGAGGCTATAAATTTGACACGTACAAATCGGAGCCTAAAAAAGCAACCTTAAAAGAGATTTTCTTTGCCAATGATTCCGAAGCTGATTTTGGCATTTTAGAATCGATTTTCAACCAAAGTATCACCATTGCCAAAGCGACCAACTTTGTCCGTGACTTGGTCAATCAAACCCCATACGATATGACCCCACAGGCGATGGCAGTTACCGCCGATATGTTAGCCTCTAACAATGACCTCGAATGCACCATCCTCGATGTTAACGGTTTAGAGAGTGAGGGGATGAACGCGATGCTCGCTGTGGGTCGTGCTTCGTCTAATCCACCTCGTCTAATCCACCTCGCCTACAAACCTGCAAACCCTAAAAAAATCATCACTCTCGTCGGCAAAGGGCTCACCTACGACAGCGGCGGGCTCAGTCTCAAAGCAGCCGCATCGTTGGTCACTATTAAAATGGATAAAGCAGGAGGATGCGCTGTCATGGGGATTATCAAAGCCGTGAGCGAGCTAAAACTCGACATCTAAGTGCACGCTTTTGTCGGAGCCG
>JBFYRD010000224.1:0-4721 GCA_041302405.1 Sulfuricurvum sp. | reverse complement strand
AAAACCGCCTGTCGCAATTACACGGGTGCGTGTTTTTTGAATTGTCTCAATTAGACGTTTAAGATTGGCTACATTATCGAGTCTGTGAATAATAACTTCATTATGAGATTCAAGTGCATCCAAAAGTTCATCGAAATGACCAGCATCAATGATAGGTGCATGAGGAAGGATATAGCGAGCGAGGGTAAGTTTACCTGTTCCACGCTCTCCGAATATAATAGCATTTACCCCTAAACCTTTGAGTAAATTAGCCGTTTTAAACGCTTCAACCGAAGAGGATGAAGCTGTTAAAAAATTAGTGACATCCACAGCCGTGATTACCGCCACTTCCACAACATCCGCTATCATCCACTTTATTCTCAGATGGAATACCTGTCATAGCTTCCTCAGCAGATGCATCGCGTACATTGCTAATGGTAACCGTAAACATCAAATCTTTTCCCGCGAGTGGATGATTAAAATCAATAATTACCAAATCGTCTTTAATCTCTTTGACCATAACTTGAACGGTTCCGCCATCTTCACCTTGACCATACAATGTCATACCGACATTCAAATCAATCCCAGCGAATTGTTCACGTGGAAGTTCTTGCTGAGCCCCTTCATTGTAATCGCCATACGCATCCGCAGCTTTTACAAGAACATCACCTTTATCACCCATGTTCATGTGAGCAATACCTGCTTCAAGACCAGGAATAATTTGCCCTTTTCCAAACATAAATGTTAACGGATGTCCGCCAACATTGCTATCTACGACGTTTCCGCCATCACGTACTTCGTATTCAATAGATACAATTTGATTGTTTTCGATTGCCATTTTTAGTGCCTTAACTTTAGATGGTGCGATTTTAGCACATTTACCTATAGTGATGCTGAAAACGCTCACTTAGAACAACACTTCTTATTTTAACTTAGCTAATTGCTCTTGTGCCTCTTTAGCAGCTCCGCTAGCTGAGTATTTGGAAATAGTCGCTTGATAAAAAGCTTTTGCAGTAGCAACATCACCTGTTTTTTCCATTGATATTCCTGAATGAAGTAAAAGGGTAGGCATGTATCCTGCTTTTTCATTCCGTGAAGCGCTGTCTTTATAATAAGCAATAGCCTCTTTATAACTTTTTCGTTCAAAGTAGGTCTCACCAATCATGAATAATGCTTCAGATGCTTTAAACTTTTTTTGAACCATTTTTTGGAAAAAGCTCTCTGCATCACTGTATTTTTTTTGTGAAAAAAGTTTATTAGCCTCTTTTTCAATAGACGCATTATCCATTTTTTCAGCAGATAGCGGTTTATCATTGTTTGGAAGACTTATTTTAAGCTGTTTAACAAGTGTTGCAAACTGCTCTTTCGTTACATAATTACTGTTGATACCATCAACAACAAAAGAGAGCTCTTCAAGAAGAGTTTTAAACTGCGCAATGTTTTCAGTATTAGCATTCACCTGCTTACTAAAATCTTCTAAAACAGCAGTGTTATTAGCATCATTGTTTACAGCTTCTTGCAGTTTTTGAAGCACTAGCATTTGTTCATTTGATCGTTGTCCGAGTCCTTCAATAATCCCTTGCATACCATCTAAGCGTTCCGTTACACTCTCAACTTTGGCATTTTGGACATTGTTTTTATGAATAACACTCTGAAGCTCTTTTTTATTCTCTAAAATAAGTTTCTCTTCATGAGTAAGACCGTAAGGATTAGGATTGTTCAAATCACCTGCTCCGAAGACTGAAGGCTCCGAAGCTGAGGCAATAAGGGAAAAGAAGAAGGAGAGAGTTACTAATGCACGCATTTACGGAAGTTTAAAATCTACGCGACGGTTTTTAGCCCAGCATTCTTGTGTTTTATCTAAACAAACTGGATTACTTTCACCTAAACTGACCATAGTGATAGAGTCTGCATTTGCACCGTTATTTACCAAAGTAGATTTAACGGCATTCGCACGTTTCAATCCAAGGGCGAAATTGTATTCATCGCTACCGAATTCATCACAATTTCCCTCAAGTTTGATCATTTTTCCTTTAACTAAAAGGGCATTTTTAGTCATCGGTTCTTGCATATCTTCACGAATATCGAATTTATCATAGTCAAACAAAATACTAACCAATTGACCATCAGATCCATTCATACCGTTAGAAGCTCCTGCTGAAGCATCAGTTGCATTTGCATTTGTAATCGGAGCGATTACTGCATTAGAATCTGTACCTGTTGATGACGTGGCATTGGTATTAGTACCTACCGAACTTCCACTATTTGAAGCTGTTGCATCAATTGCCGGTTCTTTTGTACTACATCCGCTCAAAATGAGCATCGCTACTGTTGCGCTTAGAAAAGCTATATTTTTTATCATTGTCGTCACCTCATGATTGTTGATACCGTAATATTACCGCAAAAACCATTTACATTACCAATCAATTGACTGAATTCTCCCTATTTTGAGCGGAAATGCAAAGCTTTTGTTGATACCAAAACGAATCAAACCGATAGAACTGCGTGAGCCTTCTTGCTTAATGTACAAAATCGCCTCTCCATCAGGTGAAAATCGCGGATAATCATTCTCACCACTTGCCGTTAATCGTTTCACACTACCTGAGGCTAAGGAGAGTAAATGTAGATTAAATGTATTCCCACCATATCCTGCACTACTTTCACGTGCTTTGTAGACCAAAAAATTCTTATACGAACTGAGTGTAGAATTATTTTTTCCTTGATACACAAGTTGTGAAACGGCATTACTCCCTATTCTGGTCGAAAAAACATTGGGGTAACCAAATCGATTTGAGACAAAGGCAATTGAACCATCCCCCATAAACTGACCATTGACATCGATTCCTGAATAATCAGTGACACGTGTTTTTGCCTTAGAACTCAAATCGTATTGATAGATATCAGGCTGTCCATTTGGAGCTAAAGTCAATAAAAGACGTTTAGCATCTTCGCTGACATCAGAACACACGGCCATCCCATCTGAACTGATAATTTTCTCTTTTGCCCCAGTAGCTAAATTCATTTTATAAATCGTTGGTTTAAAATCTGTAAGAGAGGTATAGTACAGATCGGTCTGCTCACGGTTAGCCCATTTTGCAAATCCATACATTCCCCCTTTTAAAATGACACGTTGATACGAAAGAGTATAGTCAGAGGCGACAATTTCAGAGTGTCTTGGACTTGTTAAACGGACAAATAAAACTTTTCGCTTAATCCAATCAATCGGAGAGCCTCCTAGTTTTGCATTAATATCATACGCAATAGAGTGAGAAAGAAAGACTAACATTTCCCTTTGCTTTAATACATAGCTTTTAAAAAAAAGAGGATTACCGTCTTGGAGAAGTTTAACATCTGCTTTGACTCCACCCATCCCATCGTCAACTAAACGATAACGCAAAAGATAATGGGCATCTTTATGTATGTTTGCCGGAGATGGTGCATCGAATCCCGATACAGCATAGCTATCATCAACCTTAAAAAGAGAAACGACATTCATATCTGCCGCTAACATTTGTGAGAATTTTTGAGACATATCTGTACTTTGAGGGGATGAATCTTCAATGGCCAACGCCGATAGTCCCACAACCCCCTTAACTACCTCTATGGTTGCATCAGCACCCCATACAAAATGAATCAAACTCAACCAAATAACAAGGATTTTCAAATGACTACTCCTTAGCCGTTAAAATAAATTCTAATACCGCATCTTTTCCATCCGGATGCTCTGGGAAACGTACTGAACTAAGTCTATCTTTTAACCAATCCACTTCATTATTAAAAGAGCCATTTCCTGAATAACTAATAATACGGTACATCATCAATTTTCCAGATGCACTAATATTCATCCGAACACGAGCCGCTTCACCTGCACTTCCTGATGGAGGGCGAAAATAGGTATGAACAAGAGCTTGAATCTTAGCATGATATTCGTTAACGAGTGGCCCCGTTGATCCCCCTTGCGAAACCATTTTAACAGAGGGCTTTGCGAGGGTGAGTTTATTCACTTTATCCAAGAAACGAGGAGTATCACGACGCTCTAACACCTCTTTTTCCAAGGCATTCAACTCATCACGTCTCTCTGTATCTTCTATCTTTTTTTTGGGGCTTTGTCTGGTTTTACTTGTGCAAAAAGATCCGATATTTCAGGGAGAGGCTCAGGTTTTACAACCTCATTTGGTTTTTCTTCCACTACAGGTTCAGCAGGCGAAGTTAGCGATTCTGGTTCATTTTGTTCGGTTAACTTTGTATCTGTGAGTGCTATGGAGACATTTATAACATCACTTTTTATCATAGAAAATTGTTCAATTTTTGGGGTAAGGACAATAGAATATCCCACTAAAGCTACTAAAATAATAAAAAGGGTAAAAGAGATTAACCCGCTTAAAAAAAAGTAGCGTTCTTGATTCGAACCCATTTACAAAGTCCTCATACTAAACACTTTGGAAATAGCTTGTTTATTGTGCAGTGACAAGAGAAACATTTTGAAAGCCGGCTTTTTTAACTATAGCTAAAACATTCATAACGTCGCTGTAATTCAAACGTCCATCAGCACTAATGCGTACTGTAGAATCAGCTGGGTAAGAAGGAGCCAAACGGATAAAATTATCGGCAAATGTTTCAAGTTGAAATTGATCTTGGCCAATTTTGATTTTTCGCTCTTCTGAAATCAAAATTTCTATCTCTTTTTTTTCTGTAATCTCTTTTTGAGCTGAACCTTTAGGGAGACGAATCAACTCTTCATA